>DASUTP010000599.1:0-8016 GCA_036374515.1 Chryseolinea sp.
TGTCGAACCTTTTTGTGATCCCAGGTTCGTTTGTGGTGCTAATACTGGGAATCGTAGTTCTGGTTGTAAACTTCATCTCTCCACTTGCATCGTTCTTAGGCATGCTTCTCGGATGGGTCATCAAGTGTCTGAACTTTATTATTTTTGCCATCGAAGAAATGCCCTTTAGCGTAACCGAAAATGTTTACATCACAACACTTCAATGCTGGCTGCTGATGTTCATGATCATCGCTGTGCTGTTATTGCTTCATACCAGGAAATTCTCCGTGGTGGTCGTCATATCCGGTCTGGGAATTATTTTCTCGCTTTCGCGCTGGCATCATCTTCAACAGAATTTCAACCTTGAGAAGGTTACCGTTTACAACGTTTCTGGTCATTCGGCGATCGACCTTATCGACCACGGCAAGGCAGTTTTTGTCACTGACGACGAACTGAAGCACGATGCCGGTAAAATCAATTTTCACATTACGCCACACCGTATTAAAGCGGGCGTCGGCAGCACGAAATCACCGGGGGACGACCTTCAGAGACTCCTTCCGGGATGCGTAATGGTGGTCTGGAAGGGGAAATCATTTCTGCGGATCTATGATCGGGATTTCGTTGTACCGGATGGGCTATCCGTTGATTTTGTTATTGTCAGCAACAACGCAGTCCCCGATATTCAGAAGTTGCAGCGACGCATTCAATTACGTCAACTCGTGTTGGACAGCAGTAATTCGTATCGATTCGCAACTCAAATTTTGAATCAGCATAAAACCTCTCTCATAAAGATTTATTCAGTTTTACATCAAGGAGCCTTTGAGCAAAACATATGATAACATTCAAATACATAACGTGTATCGTAAAGGATCGCGTGGGAATCATTACACTGAACCGTCCTGAGAAAAGAAACGCTTTGAGCTATGACCTAATTTCGGAATTAGAGTCTGCTTTCGAACAATATGAAATTGATAACAGTGTTAATGTCATTATCCTGAAAGCAAATGGACAAGCATTTTGTGCCGGTGCTGACCTTGCCGATCTTCAGCGCCTTCAAACCTATTCCTTTGAACAAAACCTGGCGGACTCTAATCACCTCAAAGAATTATTTCTCAGAATTTATACGCTGAAAAAAGTGGTCATCGCCCAGGTCCAGGGGCCAGCCCTTGCCGGAGGGTGTGGCCTGGCTACCGTCTGCGATTTCGTGTTCACGGTTCCCAAGGCAAAGTTTGGATATCCCGAAGTCAAGATAGGATTTATACCGGCCATTGTAATGATCTTCCTGTTGCGGAAAATCGGCGAAGGCAAGACGAAACGACTGCTTTTGAGCGGTGATCAGTTTTCTGCAGAACAGGCCTACCAAATGGGAATGGTGCATGAAATTGTAGCGCCCGAAGTTTTGGAAGAGCATGTGATGAAATTTGCCAAACGTCTGATTCATACAAATTCATCGCATGCTATGATGCTCACCAAACAAATGACCACAAAGTTATATTCAATGTCTTTGCAGGAATCCCTTTCGTTTGCCGCCGATATGAACGCACGGGCCCGCGAAAGCGACGATTTTAAGCGTGGCGTATCGTCATTCCTCAATAAAGAAAACATGGAATGGTGATGCAAAAAATTCTCGTTGACGATTTTAGGCTTAGACCAGCGCTGATTCAACATAGCGCTTTGCCATGCGTCCATTTTAACACCGTCAAACCGTAGCCGGGAATCGAAGATCCAATTTCCATATTACAAAAGTACTGGAGACATGGGGCATTCCGCGCCATGCAGGAGGACATCATTATGTCCGTGTTAAAAGGACAGGACACTCTGGCTTTGCTTCCCACAGGCGGTGGTAAATCAGTTTGCTTCCAGGTTCCGGCCCTGTTATTGGAAGGTATTTGTATCGTGATTACGCCGTTGATCGCTTTGATGAAGGATCAGGTAAGTCAATTAAAACAACGCGGTATTGAGGCCGTATCCATTCACTCGGGCATGACCCGGCAGCAGGTAGACATACTGTTGGACAACTGCATACATGGCAATGTAAAATTTTTGTATGTCTCACCCGAACGTTTGCAAACGGAAATGTTCGTTGTGCGCGTCAAGCAAATGAAAGTAGGACTTATTGCGGTGGATGAAGCTCACTGTATTTCGCAATGGGGATATGATTTCAGACCTCCGTACTTACAGATTGCCCGCTTGCGTGAATTGGTGCCTGAAGTAACAACGATTGCGTTAACCGCGTCGGCGACGGAAATTGTTTGCGACGACATCAAGGAGAAGCTAGCGTTCAAACCGGGTGCCGCTGTCTTCAAGAAATCATTCGCGCGCGAGAATCTTTCATTCGTCGTACGTAAGTCGGAAAACAAAGAAAAGCAGGTATTGGCAATCCTTCAAAAGGTTAAAGGCTCCGCCATCATTTACGTCCGTTCGAGAAAAGCAACGCAGGAAATTGCGGAAGCCTTGTCGAAACGAAAGATCTCAGCATCATTTTATCATGCGGGGCTTCATTTCGAAGAGCGTTCCAAGAGGCAGGACCAATGGATACAAAATAAAAACCGCGTAATGGTTTCGACAAACGCTTTCGGTATGGGTATTGATAAACCGGACGTCCGCGTCGTCATCCACCTTGATTTGCCGGAAAATCTGGAATCCTATTACCAGGAAGCGGGACGTGCGGGCCGGGATGGACAACGAGCTTACGCCGTTATAATCTATCAGGACGCCGATGTTTCCAATTTGAAATTAAAAACCGAGCAATCGCAGCCGTCCCCGGAATCATTAAAAAAGATATACCAGGCATTGGCAAACCAATACCAGCTCGCTGTAGGAAGCGGGCAGGGAGAAAGTTTCGATTTTGATTTGCAGGCATTCACCGACCGGTTCACGTTGCCAACCGGGGAGGTATACGTCGCATTGAAAAAATTGGAGGAGGAGGGCATAATACAATTTAATGAAAGCTTTTATAGTCCGTCCCAAGTCCATTTTGAGTTTGATAAAACGAAGTTATATGAGTTTCAGGTCGCAAACGGTCAGTTCGATCCGGCCATCAAAATGATGCTGAGGCTTTATGGGGGCGAATTGTTTGCCGACTTCGTTAAAATTTCGGAGTCGTATCTCGCAAAGGGATTAAATATTTCCATAAAGGAAATGATAAAAATCCTTAAACATTTGCATGAAATAAGAGTGCTTACTTATCAGCCGGTAAAGGAAAAACCGCAGATTACATTTGTGATGCCCCGCCAGGATGCGCAAAGGCTTCCGCTGAACATCCCCCGGATGGCCGCCCGGAAAAAATTGATCGTTGAGAAAATGAATGCAATGATCCATTATGCGACCGGGCAATACAGATGCCGGATGCAGGTTATACAGGAGTATTTTAACGAAGCCACATTTGATACCTGCGGAATTTGTGATGTATGCATTGAAAAGCGAAAAAAAGAAAATGTCCAGGCTTTTGACGAGCTGCAGCTGGAGGTTTTAAATATGCTTAAACAGGGTCCTCAAACAATCGAAGCACTAGAAGAACGAATAGCACCCCGTGACCATGAGCTTTTTGTGGACGTCATCCGCGAAATGGTCGACGATGGCCAACTTCTTTACGACAAGACCTGGCGATTAAAATTAGTACAACAAAAGACATAGTGTGCTGTTATATATGTATCTATCTAGGCTGATAGTTATCTGTAAATTTTAACGCAAGTGAATGGGATTCTGAAGAAAATATTGAGGTGGTTTATATATTTCCATGTATTCATGGCGTTGGTACTTGTGCTTACCCATTGTTCCGTCACAAAACATGCTGAAAGATCTTATGCGAACGCACGCAAGGAAAAGCCCTATGATGTAATAATCGTTCCAGGTGTTCCGTACGACAAGGCGGCTACAACTACGGTGATGACACTGAGGCTCTACTGGGCGAAACACCTTTACGATAGCGGATTCACAAGGAACATTATTTTTTCAGGGTCCTCGGTGTATACGCATTTTGTTGAAGGAATAGCCATGAAAATTATGGCTGATTCATTAGGGATTCCTCCACATCATACGTTTTATGAGACGGAAGCGGAGCACAGCACAGAAAATATTTATTATTCGTGGAAAATGGCGCGTGATAAAGGATTTCGAAAGATTGCTCTGGCTACCGATCCCTATCAGGCGGCGCTTTTAAGACGATTCATGAGGCGTTATACCCCCGGCGTCAAAAATGTTCCTATCGTTTTCAGCCTGCTGGATATCGACGATCGTTCGTTGCCGAAAATTGATACAACCGCAGCCTTTGTGGATAATTTTGTTCCGATCACCAAACGCGAGAACTTTTGGGAACGCCTTCAAGGAACGATGGGAAAGCGCGTTCGTGAAGACGTAAAACGCGAGAAGGCGAACGAAAAGGAGGAAGCGAAAAAACAAAAGGATGCACTGTCCAGCGCCAATTAATTCAGCGCGATCCGGTGAAGGAATGAAAACCTGATTACATTTCTCGCAAAATACTCCCCTGTGCGAAAGCGCTGCTGATATATATAAATATACCCTGGCTCCAAACTGATATTTTTCGACATGCGAAAGTCAACCGAAAAATAAACCCGATTTTGATCGAACGTGTTGGCGGTATTATTGAGCATTATCTCGTCGGCTACGCGCAGCGTTACCCGTGGATTATTTGCTTCATCTTTCCACAAGGGTATTCTTACCTGAGCTCGGTAGCGAAATCGAAAAACGTAATACGATTCTTCAAAGACGCTTTTGTCAGGATCTTCCTGAAAAAATCGATGATCCAACCGTATTCGATTCTGAAAAAACACCTCTCCCAGCGGAAACTCGTACGACGCTTCATTGACGGCACGTAATTCATTTACAGCCTGGTCATAACCAACCTCCGGCTTTTGCGCAAAGGCCCAGGACGATGTCAAACCAGCGGCGAAGTCCCAGCGTCTGACCTTGTAGTGTAATCTCGAGTGAATTATCAGCTGATGTTGCACGTCCGGACTGAAGAACCTGCGATTATCGATTTCGTTCGTCCAGTAAAGCTTTTCTGAAAATAGGAGTTGGTTTTGATAACGAAGCCAATAGAGCGATTGGTGGTTGACAACACGCTGAGCGCTTGACAAGAGCGCTGCGCAAAGGATGAGAGCGGTAATCAACGCTGTTTTCAACGACGTCAGTTTGCTAACAATTCCTGTGCATTTTCAAGGGCCACCTTGGAAGGCCTCGCTCCCCCGATCATCTTCGCTATCTCCTCGACCCGTTCCGGATCCGACAATCGCTTTATGGAGCTGACTGTTTTTGCCGCTGAGTTATCCTTGTATACAAAATAGTGGGCGTCACCCTTGGCCGCAATTTGAGGAAGATGACTGATCGAAATGATCTGATGATTATTCGACATTGTTTTCATCAAGGTGCCAAGCTTAATTGCGACCTCACCGGAAATGCCATTGTCAATTTCGTCTAGCACTAACGTTGGCATCGATGTTTTTGCTGCCATGACATATTTAATACAAAACATGACGCGGGAAAATTCGCCCCCGGAAGCCACCTGAGCAAGCGGCCGTGCAGCGATTCCCTTATTTGCGCTGAAAAGGATCTCGACACGATCTGTTCCGGAAGGGGTGGGATCGGTCGTACGGAATTCAATTTCAAAAGTCGCATTGGGCATACCCAGCTCTTGAAGCAGTTTGCCGATCTGCTTACATAACGGAGGAAACGACTTTTTTCTGGACTCGCTTAGCTTTGAGGCGGCATCATTGACCTGCTTTTGTGATTCTTCAAAATTTTTCCTGGCAGCGAGAAGGGCTTCATCAAGGTTGGAGGTGAGGGTGTCCTTTTGCCGCAGTGCTTCCTGAATTGCGATCAGGTCGGTTACCGTAGACACCCGGTGTTTTTTTAATAGCCTGTACAACAAACTCAGCCGCTCCTTTATGGTCTCTGCGCGGTTAGGGTCGAATTCCACAGCCTCCCCTTCGCGTTCGATCTCATTGACGAGGTCATCCAGCTCAATCACAATGCTATCCATCCGCTTGTATATCTCTTCGTATCGCGCAGAAAACGAGGACACCACTTGCAGGTGATTTCGTGCCTCGCCCAAGCTGTTGAGCGACGCATACTCGGAATTGTTCACCAGCTCCAGTATCTGCTGAAATCGTGTCTTAATTTCGCTGGCGTGCTCCATTATCTTAAGCTCCGACTCCAACGCTTCCTGTTCCATTTCCTCCAAGTTTGCTTTTACAAGTTCCTCCAGCTGAAAACGAATGTAGTCGGATTCCTGCCGGAGTGTGTCCGCCTCGGATGTCAAAGTTTCCAACGCTTTTTTCGCTTTGATGAAGGTGGTCCAGCTGGCGCTATACGCGTCGACGAGATTCCGGTTTTCCGCGAACGCGTCCACTAGTTTTAACTGAAAGGTCTGCTGGCCCAATTGCAACGTTTCATGCTGCGAATGAATATCCATCAGGAGGTTTCCAATGCGTTTCATCACTTCCAGGGTAACAGGAGTATCGTTGATAAAAGCACGCGATTTTCCTCCTGGATTAATTTCCCTTCGAATGACGGTCGTCGTATCGTAGTCGAGATCCTCTTCCGCAAAAATTGATTTGAGCATCCCGTTTTTCAGCTGGAAGGTCCCCTCGGTAACGCACTTCTCATTTTCATCCCACAATACTTTCGTATCCGCCCGGTTCCCCATAAGCAAACCGATGGCGCCCAGCATTATTGATTTTCCTGCGCCGGTCTCTCCCGTTATCACGTTCAGGTGCGCAGACGGATCCAACTCAAGGTGTTTGATCAATGCATAATTCCGTATCGTGAGATGTTTAAGCATTATACGCGTGCGTCGGAGTAAACTTCAACAATGGATTCGTATTGATAGCTGGCTTTTTCAAGGCGCATATTGGTAACAATAATTGCCGTGTCGTTTACCTTCGTTAATTCACCAAACATAACCGTCCTGTCGCTGAGAACAATGTTAATTTTTTTTCCAATGAACTCACGCATCCGCCCACGGATTTGAGCTGGATCAGTGAGACGTAATTGTTTGGTGCGCATAGTTGTTGGAAAACAAATCTGACCAATTCAGCGATCGAATGCAAAAACGACAATTGGAATTAATTCTGAATCATTTTTTCGTACGTAGAGACATTTGATGGATCGATTGTCGTTACGATGTCATATGCCTCGCGGCGGATTTGAATGTTGCCGGCTGAAAAAATATTTGCAAGCTCCTTGCTCTTGGCATCCAAAAAACTTACCACTAAAATTGCATTTGGATTTATATCCCGCACTTTTTTTACATCTTTCAATCCGTCAAGGATGATTTTCCGGCTCTTATCGGGATCCTGATCGAAAGTATCCAATGCTAACCGGTGATAAGAGTACATCGATTTTCTTAGATCGACCATTTGTGGGTTGTTATAATTCTCTACGATCCAGTAGCGGCTGCGATTGCTTCCACCGATAGACTGCCAGCCAGGCCGGGCGGATTGCTGCGCATTGTTGACTACCGTCAAGGCGCGTTGAAACAATGGCGTGCCGCCCAGTTCGCTAAATGTGTCAGCGTCGATGCCTAGGATCACATATGCGTACATCGCGAGCATGGACGTGAGGTTAGTCGTATAGGTGTTGTCGTTGTATTCCAAAGGAAGGGACTCGATGTACTCGAATTCCCAATCACGGTCTGCAAAATTAAAAATGAGGCTTGAGTAATTTGTATTATACACGGGCCGTGCCGCCTGGATCTGAACCGTTGCGGAAAAACTGCCGATCGCCGGCATCTTGGTGATGGTGATCAGGATATTGCAGTTGATCTTTTCGTAAGGCTTGTACGTATCATTGGTCCATTTCCTGGAATTCATGAACTGTTCGATGGCAATTTTCATATCTCTGAAAATCCCACGGTCGGATGTTGTGATCTGCGTTGAATTGATCGTAACGGAACAATTCAATTCTTGCGCCATTCCGGAAATGGAAGAAATTAGGAATATGATTGTTATCAGCTTACGCATGAAGATTTTCAATAATAGCCTGCACAATGTCCCGGGCGACTGCTTTTTTATCCTT
>DASUTP010000600.1:0-7980 GCA_036374515.1 Chryseolinea sp.
CGATCGATGTATACAAAGAGCTGATGGTAATTCGCCCCAAAACGCCGTCCCAGGATTACTACACATTGGGGCGAGCTCTATATTTTAACAACCAATTTGTAGAAGCTGATTCTATTTTTTCGAAACTCATCGAACTCCAGCCCAACATGACGGTGGGATATCTCTGGGAGGCACGTACCAAGTCAAATCTGGATCCAGAGTCAGTGAATGGACTGGCAAAACCGTATTACGAAAAGCTCATTGAAAAGGCATCTATCAATCCTGAAAAAAGTAGAAGCGATCTGGTGGAGGCGTATTCGTATTTAGGGTATTATCACTTGCTTAAAGAGCAGCCTGTGGTTTCAAAATCCTATTGGAAAAAAGTATTAGAACTAAATCCTGATGATGCTAAAGCAAAGGAGGCTTTGAAAGCTTTCAACTAAACCTGATAAAGTTTTTAGCTATGCGCGGGAACACGTAAAGGTTAATAATTACACACGGTTTTGTTAAAGGTTATCCGTGTTTTTTATTGCGGCCAATAATTTATAAAAATGCGTTGTTTCTGCGCTGGCTATTTTTCGAATTGTTAAGTCTTGCTCTTTCGGGCACCTCCGTCGATTCATTTCGTTAGTGTAGCCTCGCATAAGTGGGATAAAATCTTTACATTCACGATGTATCCAATTAGGGGCCGAGATGTTCCGCAATTATTTTAAAACTGGTCTAAGAAATATTTGGGGCAATAAGCTTCATTCGGCCATCAATATCTTGGGCCTTTCTGTCGGCATCGCCGTTATGTTGCTCATTGCCGGGTATGTGATACGCGAGCTCCAGGTAAATAGAGATATCAAAGACGTCCACAGGATCTACGTAATCCATAGTCAATGGTCGCCGCAGAACATTGGCGTCAATTATACAACGCTTGGCCCCTTGGCAAACGTATTAAAAACGCAATATCCGTCATTGGTAGAAGATTGCTATCGGTACACGATCGCCGGAACGATAATGTCGTCCGTGGGTGGGAAAGTTTTCAAAGAGCAGGTTCAGATTGGCGATTCGTCTTTCATTAAAATGTTTGGCTTTAAGCTAGCGTACGGAAATCCAAACTCGCCCTTCCATAATAGCGGCATTGTTGTGACGGAATCAATCGCACGGAAATACTTTGACCGGACCGACGTTCTGGGAGAAACCTTGGCACTGCAAACCAACGCGGGAAAAGAAGTAGCATTCCAAATATCGGGGGTCTTAATGGATATGCCCTCGAACTCCGTAGTTAATTTTGCGGGCAATCCGGTAGCGAACGAGATTTTTTTAGCCATGCACAGCCTTGAACATTTTATGCCAGGGGCGGAGCAGGATTGGTCGTTTAAATATATGGTCAGCCTTGTAAAAGTACAGGAAGGGGTCAAGCCCATTGATCTGGAGGGACCCATTAATTCAATCGTCGCAGCGCGTGCTCCTTCCGAATATAAGAGCAGTTTGATGGGTGAGCTGAAGCCATTAGAGGATTACTATTTGCAGTGGGGAAATGGAAAGGCGCTTAAGATGGTTCAAACGTTGTCAGCGCTTGCAATTTTCATAATGTTGCTAGTGATTGTAAATTTCGTGATCATCATGACGTCAATATCGTCAAAGCGTCTCAGGGAAATAGGGTTGAGAAAACTCTTTGGTGGAATCAGGCGGCAGCTTATTGTTCAGTTTCTCGCTGAAAGTGTGCTCATCTCCACGATAAGCATGTTCGTGGCTTTCGTCCTGTATGCTATCTTGCGTCGACAGTTCGAGGATTTGTTGGGCAAAGCCTTGCCGGGCATTTACGAAATAGATTTTTCTATTTTTATTTCCATCGCTGCACTTGTGATTCTAACGGGGTGCCTGGCTGGAATTTATCCCGCCTTTCGACTTTCGGGGTTTAAAGTTGTTGAAGCTGTAAAGGGGAAGCTTCCCGCTTTTGGAGAAGGTAAGGTTACCCGAAAGTTTTTGCTTTGTTTCCAAATTGCCGTTGCTTCTTTTGTAATTATTTCATCAGTGATAATTTCTCAACAGCTGGAATTCATCCAGCATTACGATTTGGGCTATACAAAACGAAATGTTCTCGTCGTTACGTCTTTGCCCAGGGAGTGGGATGAAAAAGGTATTTCAAAATTGGAGGTCGTCAGAACTGACATCTTGCGCGATCCCAGCGTATCCAGCGTCAGCATTTCTTACGAAGTTCCGGATGGCAATGCGGGTAATCGCTACAATTTTAAAACGACTGAAAACCAACAGGTGGATATGCCATTGCTGGAAGTGGACGAATATTTTGCGGAAACTTTTGGCATTGAAGTTATCGCCGGAAATTTTTTTCACCACCGGCAAGGAAGTTACCGCAGCCATCGCATAGTTTTGAACGAGGAAGCAGTGCGAAGCTTCGGATGGACGCCCGAATCCGCTATAGGGCGGCAAATTATCCAGGGACAAGATGAAGCTCAACATACGGTCGTGGGGGTCGTAAGGAATTTTAATTTCAACTCATTGTTTGAAGCTATCAGACCACTTTCTCTTACTCATATTCGTGACGGATCAAGCTATCGTTATTTGTCGCTTAACCTGAGGGATGACGACCCGACCAACACAATATCACTGTTGGCAAAAAAGTGGGCAGCATGGTTCCCGGCGGCACCCTTTGACTACATCTTTATGGAAGATAAAATAAATCAATTTTACGCAACCGAAAATCGAATTTACAAATCGTCGAGGGTGGCGAGTATGCTGGCAATCATCATTACGATGTCTGGGATAGTTGCATTTATGTCTGTCAGCCTTGCGCGACGTGTTCAGGAAATTGGCGTCCGCCGTGTTCATGGCGCCACGACCAGCAATCTGATTCTTCTGCTAATAAAAGATTTTCTATGGCAATTTATAGCGGGTGGAATTGCTGCATTTATGTTAGCATACTATTTTCTCAGGACATGGCTCAATAACTTCCACTACCGGATAGATATTTCTTTTGCAACCTTTTTTCTTGTCCATTTTTCAGTGCTGATCGTAATTGCAGCATTGATAACTATATATTCTTTCAGGATTATTCACATGAAGCCGGTTCAGGCGTTGCGATATGAATAACTGACTTTCAAGGTAGCCACGAGGACAAAAAGGCTCAAAGATTCACAATGTAATATCGCTGACGCTTTCGGGCCAGGGTGAATATTATGCCCTGCAATTAATGTTGTCATCAAGCGCGACAACAGGGCAGTGCGTCTTGGCAAAAGCTGGGTTGTATAATCGGTGAGATCTATCACGCTTCGTGAACCCTCGTGTCCTGGTGTCTTTGTAGCCAAAATAATTCGTAGCCACGAATACACAAAGGCACAAAGGCATAAAGATTCCCAATAGTATCCCTGACCCTTTCAGGCATAGGATGAATATTATGCCCGCAATTTAATATTGTCATCAAGCGACGACAGGGCAGTGCGCCTTGGTAAAAGCTGGGCCGTTGTATAATCGGTGAGATCTATCACGCTTCGTGAACCCTTGTGTCCTGGTGGCTTTGTGGCCAAAATAGTTCGTAGCAACGAAGACACAAAGATTCCCAATAGTATATGTTATAAGGAAATCTCCCACTGAAACCGGAACCGCCACTCATGCGCTGGAGCACGATCTGCTTTTTCGTAATTAAAATAGCTGGTCTCAAAAGTTAGTTTATTTTGATGCCCATGGAAAAACCAGTTGAGCGCTACTGAAGTTTCCTTTTCCTCGTTTTCGCTGGCGTCTTTGTTGGGGTTGTAAAAAGCATTTCGCATTGCCAGCTCCAGCGGTGCCGGCCACCATGCAAGTGACTCGTGAAAAAAATATCCAGCCTGTACGTAGTAGCCCCGTAAAATGTCTGTTTGGTTATTGTTCAGTTTGTCAATGACCTCTTTCCAGTGTAACTCCGATTGCCAGCTAAACCCCTGGTACTTGAAAGCTGTTTCAAAATTCATCTGATTGACGCGATACTGTCCTGCCTCACCATCTTCATATCCTTCAAGGGCCCCGCCTCCTGATTGGGAGAATCGGGTGTACGGGCTTCGGTTGGTTGCACCAGAAACCGCTATGATCGCCGCGGGCCTTGCGTGTCGTTCCAGATCGGAGCCTTCAAAATCCAGATATTGTCCCAGGAAATTCCATTGTACTCTACTGAAGTACATGAGGTGATTGTCATCGTTGGCAACGTTACCCCTTCCCGTACCAGTTAGCACAGCCACCCAGTAGTTAAAATCCGCGACACCTCTGCCTTTAAGATGCCCATACAATTCAATTCCCTGTTGCCGGTCTAACGTGAAAGGGCGATTGATGATCGACCGGTCAATCATTTGCTGTTCGCCACTGCTGATACGACGCTCCCTTGTATACTCCACCTTCCATTGACCTGCCTTGAAACTGAGCCACGGCCATTTTTCAATCTCTATTCTAAAGTCCAACAAATTTGATTGACTGAGTTCGTATTCCCAATAATATTTTAACCATGGTTGAAAAGCGTGACCACCTACTTTTAGCCGGGCTCTGTTAATTTTCAGCACAGTCTTTTTTTCCTCGCTGAAGTCATCGAAGGTTACAGGGTTTTGGTCCTCCGGTGTTGCGAACCGAAACTGTACCCGACTGCGTATCTGTATTGAGAAACTTTTATCCCGCGTCTGTAATTCGAACCCGTTACTTCCGTATTTTGCCGTGACTTGTTTCGCCGTATCGGTGTCCGTCAGTTGTGCCTTGACATCGAAATTCACCGATAGTAACACAATTTGCATGACAAAGATCGCGGCAAGATGTCGGTGTGTGAGGTCTGATCCTCGCGAGCCAGGCTGGATGCCAAAGGCATGTAACAATACCATGTATTGAATATAATAGTTTATTTTTGGTATGGAAATTATAGCGCGTCGCGACAAGTGTCTGGTTGGCCAAATGTGTTTTTTAAGGATTGCATTAGAAGCAGCGACAAAGACATGAGACAAATATGACAAAACGGGGATATATCTTATTTGTAATCGGACTTTTAAATTCCATGGTGTTTTATGTCTGTTCGGGTCAAACTATTAGTGAAGCGATAGTGACGGGCGATACAAGTGACCATCGCCAATCAGACGTGGAGTTTCTGATCGGCGTGAGTCAAATTATCGAAAAGGATAAAGACAGGCTTCGGAACCTGCACGAGGACAGCATCACACTTGAGCCACTTTTCCAGCGTCTGACAGCACGGTTCTACGAGGTAGATGCAGTACGCGACTCTCTCCGCGAACAATCCACGCCACAAAATCAGACGACCATCATTGATTATCAATGGCAACGTCTCCGTGATATTTTGGATTTCTTATTGGACCGCAAACGAACCATGGCGCTTCAACGCAAGATTCTGGAACATAAGATCACCAAGGAGCAAGAGGTCTTTGACTTTTTTATGAAAGGCGAAGTATTTGCCATCCTGGAGGCTACACTTAGAAAAGGATGGCAGGAATCCGTTGAAGAGGAGAATTCCGCCCAAAGTGACAGCAGCGGCGTCACCAACCCCAAGCAGAACGAAGCGGACGAGTTCAACTGGTCCATTGTGGAGATGGAGCGTGAAGTACAAGTCCTTGAAGCAAGGTTTGAAGTCTCAAAAAAAACGTGGATGTTCCTCGAACAACTGCTGGCATTAAACCAGGACGATTTGTTTTTGGCAAAATCACTGGCAAAAAAATCATCTGAGCTCTTGGTTAAATGGAGGTCACATATGACGTCCATGCAAAATGAATTGGACAGCTTGAGTGCAACAGATTCAGCAACTGCGGTTAGAGATGAAATACGAAAGTCGCTGAATCAAATGGCTTTGATGGCGGCACGTATGAAGAACCGCGGCATCAAAGACTCGCTTCTTGTCAGCGACATCGACGTTCGCATGACAAGACTTAAAGGAATTCAGAGCCCCCTGACAAAAAAAGTTCGCGATGCGGGTGAGAATATAGAGAAGAAAAAACGGCGGCTGAAGTTTATGAAAAGTCCCCTGGCACCTCATCGAATCCTTTTTTTTGTGGTGAATAACGGACCTCGGATTGGTTTTCTGATTTTGATGTTCCTGGCGATCTATCTGGGGCTGAGGTGGCTTATCAAAGCGGCTCTTCCGAAGTTCAGATTTAAACGTTATAAAACAATTGAGGAGCAACAGGAACGAATAGAAACATTGAGCCGCGCGTTTCGCAGCGGCCTTACCATCGTTATTTTAGTAGTGGCCGTGCTGACCTTGTTATCCGAGTTCGGCATTAACGTGTCGGTGCTGCTTGGAGGTGCTGCGGTATTCTCCCTGGCGATAGCCTTTGGAGCCCAAAGTTTGATAAAAGATTATTTTTCAGGCTTGATGATTATTTCCGAAAATCAATATCGCGTCGGGAACGTCGTTAATATAAACAACGTATCCGGCGTTGTAGAAGATATCACGCTTCGGATGACCATCCTACGGGATATCGAGGGCACAGCCCATTTTATTCCGCACGGCGAAATAAAGATTGTCAGCAATCTTGGTTATATGTGGTCGCAGGTTGCCCTGGAGGTAAAAATTGGTTACACCGAGAACGTCGATAAAGCGATGGCGGTTGTAATGGACGTTGCCAAGGGTCTGCAGGCAGACACCGTCTTTGGCAGATATATCATTAGCGCTCCTGAATTGTTGGGCGTTGATTCTTTCGCAGACTCTTGTCTCATTGTAAAGATTCTCGTCAAAACTCATCCACTAAAGCAGTGGCTTATAAAACGCGAACTGCTGAGAAGAATTAAAAATCGCTTTGACGAAGAGGGTATTGAGATTCCGCTCCCGTATCAGCGAATTTATTATACGCCGGACGCTACCGATAATTTCAACGAAAAAATTAACGACGAACCGCCCCTGAAAGAAAATAAGCCCGGCACCTAGATTTGCTACAAGCCGGGCTTACCACCCATAAAGTGGGATTTTACCTTATCCTACAATATTGATTTTTTGAATCACCATGGAGGAACTGCTGACATACTGATGTCACCCAGGGGATTTTATTTTACGGCAACACAATTGGACATTCAATGTGAGGAACCTTATTAAATCGCAGATGTTCAATTCGGTGTGTAAATTATCATCAACCAAAAACAAATACTATTATGACAACGGCGGAAAAAACAATGACGACGCAGGAAGTTGCTGATCGTTTCTACCAACTGGCAGAACAAGGAAAGTTCGACGAAATTCAGGAAGAGTTGTTTGACGAAAATGTAAGAAGCATTGAGCCTGCACACGCTAACTGGCAAAATGTGCAAGGACTGGATAAAGTTAGAGAGAAGGGCAAACAATGGCAGGAAACGGTTGAAGCAGTACACGGTGGTTACACCAATAAACCGCAGGTGGCTGGTAACTATTTTGTCTGTATCATGGGAATGGATGTGACCATGAAAGGTCAACCGAGAATGAAAATGGACGAAGTCGCACTTTACGAGGTTAGAGACGGAAAGATTGTGTTGGAACAATTTTTCTTTTAAACCATGACTTTAAAGAAAGCGGAATGGTCCGCTTTCTTTTTTTTAATAGTATTGATTTTCTTCGAGTCCGTCAGCCCTTCCGTTACACGTTTGAATATTGGATGTTGCATGTTGAATATTTGAATTTTAGTTGATTTGAATATCCAACAAGGAATTTCGAATATCCAATGGTGATCGGATCCGGTAGCCAAATGCTAATTTATGTGCTGGATTTGCATCGCGCTTGGCGGAAGATAATAAGCATTTGAATAACTGACCACTGATGTGCCACAGAACAGGCTTTACCAGCAATTGAGGCATTTCACGGTAAATAACGGTGTCATTTCGACAAACTTACCTGCCGTTTTCATAAACTGTATAAAAGCAACGGTTAGACGCTATCGTTTAATTAGCGTGGGGTTATGTGGTTATATTGGCTGAACGTTTGTTTTTGCACGCAAGTCAAAAATTGGGTTTCCGCTGCCGGATGATATTGACTCCTGTGTTGTGGGTTGTTCCGGTTGGGCGAGGAAT
>DASUTP010000601.1:0-4045 GCA_036374515.1 Chryseolinea sp.
AAAGCAATTTTATCAAATTCATTTCATATATGGATCGATATATTCTTTTATCACTGGCAATTTGTTTCATCCCACGAGAATCCCTGGCGCAAAAAATACTCGCTGAGTTTCCGTCGAAAAATCGACAATTGAATTTTCAAGCGATACCGTTTGGTGACAGCATCCTGTTTTCTTACGACGAAGTCGTCGGCCCGAACGGAAGACGGGTGAGAGATGTGAAATGGATTTCAAAGGCAGGTAGCGTGCACGATGTATTTTGTCCCGTTAACATTTTTGCTGTCGAAGCCGAGGGCGATAAAATTTACCACTACTACCAGGAGCGGAGGTCCCTTATGGCGTATGAAAAAGACATCGACTCAAGGACTATGAACAACATGACGGAGTCGATTGAGTTAAGGGATGTAATCGTACTCGCGACCTACGTTCATGAAAATCTGTTTTTGATGCTTTTGAATGAGGATGGCAATGAGATCTCTTTGCTGGAGATCGCTGGAATGCGGGTCGTCAAAACCACAACTTATAAATTGCCAATCTTGCTTAATGAGTTTATCAAAAAGAGTACCTACCTGGAATTTTATGATGATACCGTGCTGGATTCATTCAAAGGGAGAGCCCGGGTTAAGATTTTTCTTTCGGCTACCGGGTTTCATGTAGTGATCGATGAGAAACAGCTGGAACCTACCAAAACGAATCCCAATGCTACGCACGTCTTACACCTTGAAGCATCCGGACAGGTAAAATATCACCGCTTCCCTGCGGCAATGAAGTCGGCAGATTTCGGCTCATTTCTGATCGACGGCAAACTGTTTCAAAATTATATTTCGAAAGACAAGTTTTCCTTAGTGGTGTTTGATTTATCAGGTACGCAATTGATGAAAATGGATGTGACAGCAGATAGTCTCGACGTTGAAAAAAAGGATTCACCTAAAGTGAACATGCGGCGGGGCTACGAAAATTTTCAGGGGTGGGATAATTTCCAAAGCATTTTTAAGCAGCTTGGAATGTCAGACCCGATAATAGTTGTATCGGGAAAAGACCAAAGTTACAGGGTCCAGTGGGGCGCATATTTTGATGAAAAAGGGCCTGGGCTGTACACATCCGTCACCCCATTGGCCGCCATGCTAACATTTTTTGTCACTACTGCCATAAGACAGGTTTCGGAAGGGACGGGATCAAGCCGCTATTTCTATTTTGAGACGGACCTGAGGACTGGCAAACTTCTCCCTGCCGAAAATTCGCCGCCGGGGATGTTAAGGGGAAAGATCGACGAATACGAGAGAAGCCGCCAGAAGAAAAACAGTTCGCCTTTTGAAAGTAAAAGTTACATTCCATTTTTGGATGGAGTGGTTGCCATTTACCGCTTAAAAGCGCGGGAGCTGATAGGGGTTACCCAACTGGTGTATTTTGATTGATTTAATCGGAAATGCAATCTTGTCTACCGTGCTATCCACGAAAATTGACAGAATTCCCGTATTGGCTGAAGACCTAGAAATGAGTCGGGCTGCACCTTGCCAATAGAGCGCGACAGGGATCAGCGTTACAGCCTGCCGGGCATTTGGACGTCACCTCCCTTGCAAAGCGAGTCGATAATAACCCTTAGCGCCGGTTCAATTTTAGATAGTAAAGCTGTTTTCGAAAGGAAATAATAAACACCCAACTTATTAAATTCATCAACGTCACGGCTGGGGATGGTGGTTGCAATTACCACTATTGGGATATGTGATAACAGCTTATCCGCTTTTATGATCTTTACACATTCCAAGCCTTCAATTTTCGGCAAATGAAGATCGACAAAAATCACATCGGACAGAACTTTTGAATTCCTTAAATGATTTAGGGCACTTTCGCAGCCGTCAACATGGACCAACTCTATGGTCTCATCCACATTTTTCAGGGCTTCCGTGAAAAAATCGATATCATCCGGGTCGTCATCTATGTAAAGTACCTCCATTGGTTATAAGCTTTTTTTAAAATAACCTTTACTCCTTTAATTTGTTCAGGGGCGGCTGAAAAATTACAGGGTTAAAAAGAAACTGGTAAAATTCGACGCCTGAAGCAACGAAAGGGGTATCTGAAGATGTTAGTTTTGCACCGAAAGAATATTTTTAAGAATGTTGTAGTATGTGGATAACGAGGACGGCTTTTGAAAGGTATAATCTGCACCCAGGCTCTTGAGCACCCGTGAGACACTGTCGGGCATAGAAGTCGATAATACGGTAATAGTGGATTTATGAAATTTTGGATTTGTCCGAAGCTGTTTTAAACAATCATCGCCTGCAATTTTCGGCATGTTAAGGTCGATAAAAATGTAGTGCGGGACTACGTCCAAATCATCCGAAATGTCCTGTAACGCTTTGTCGCACATAATGTAGGGTCTGATCACCACCGACTCGTCGATCTCTCGTATGATTTCTTCCAAGATGTCGAGATCATCCTGGTCGTCGTCAATCAATACTGCTGTCTTGTTCATAGAGTTTAGCTTCGCCTGGGTCGGGATAAAAACTTAGTACGACCAGTCTACAATAATAATACTTTTGCCGGTCATCCAGCGCTCACTAAAAATATTTTTCGTTTTCAAACCGCCTTACAACGTTTGACTATCTTTTAAGGCAAGTAATGTTTGGTAAAATAAAACCCTGGAATTTTTTAGTGTTGCATTAATTCTTAGAAAAAGTGAGTATTAATTTCCCCAATCACCCTGAAAAACACCTCAAAACCATCCTAAGATTATATCGTATGGTGGCAGGAGCCCGTTGACACCTCGTATTTTCTGCGACCAAAATGTAAAATATAACACAAACGGCATATGTAAATTTACTTTGATGGACTTCGTTGAAAAAGTTGGCTGGCAGGGCTGGCGGCTTTATTTATTATTGCTGTTTACATCTATAACTGTGACCGCAACAGGCCAAAATTGTGACGTGGATTTTCCCGGAACAGCGCTGCGGAGCTTCAGCACCACGTGCGGAGGAGTTAGCTCGGCAAATCTTACCCTGGGTAAGACCGTAAATATGGGAGACGGGGATGTCTTTACATTCGATCGCCCGGTAATAAACATCTTCGGGAACTTGCATGTGGATGCCCGCGGTAACGGAAAGATTGTCGTACCGGTGGGGGTCACTGTCAACGTTTGGAACAATTTTAAGCTGGATGCTAAGAATTCAGGTTGCTCAGCGGCTAACCCCTGCACTTTTGAGATCGAGGTAAACGGAACTTTAAATCTGTTCGACGATTTTGATAACAGCCTCGTTACTATTGTTTGGACCGGAACGGGAAATGTGATTGTGGGCGACAATTTCAAGAACTCCAGTAATGGATGCATGGCCTGTGGTACCGGCGGATGCCCTGGTTTTGATGTGGATCCTGGCAAATGCGATGACGACGGATCGGGATGCCCCGTGTCTGACTTTTGCGCCCTGATAGATGACCGGTGTTCAACCGATGTCACGGACCCGGTTATCACAGCATGCCCTGATAGGGTCGTAAATCTGGCCGGCCCGGGGTGCACACAAATTGTAACCTGGCCGCCACCCGATGCGACCGACAATTGCGTAATATCGTCTCTTGTTCCTAACTACCCTTCTGGTACCGCTTTCCCCAAGGGGATAACCACCGTACAATACACGGCAACAGATGGTGCAGGGAACACTGCCACCTGTTCGTTTATTGTCAACGTGGTGGATACTCGTCCGCCGGAAATTACCTCGTGCCCGGCAAATATCACGGTCATAGCCAACGCTTCATGTCAGGCAATGGCGACCTGGGAACCACCATCCCTGGGGAATAATTGCTCTGGTGCCACACTTAATTCCGACAGAACGCCGGGGAGCATTTTCCAGTTAGGAAGAACTCGTGTTACCTATACCGCAACTTCACCCAATGGCCAGTCAAGTTGCAGCTTTGACGTTACCGTCGTTGACGATAGCGCACCAGTTGTTTTCTCTTGCGAAGACGTCATTGTCAACGCGGGTCCGGATTGTCGGGCAAACGTGAGCTGGACGTTACCGTCAACGTCTGATTGCAATGAAGTTCAACTATCAAGTAC
>DASUTP010000602.1:0-2971 GCA_036374515.1 Chryseolinea sp.
TGAGCCGTATACTCCTATCGTCGTGGAAGAAAAATACAGCTATGGTGACGATACGCTGGGTTTGATGCAGTCCGTGCTGGACAGCCTAGAGAAGCTGCCGGGAGGAATAAATAATGCCCTGATCCCAAAACTTGTCAACGCTCTTTTCAAACTAGCATATGACCGCCCGGAAGCTGCAACGGGCACCATAGGCGAAACTTTTAATTCCACGAAATTCCGTGGTCAACTGTTCAGCGCCGCGTTCGGCATCGCCAGGGAAAGCGTAAGGGACGTGATCGAACATTGCCTTGAAATAAACAAATCGATCAAACTGGCGGGTGTCATGGCGTTTCGATTCGTAAAGGGCACCAGTGCAACACTCGGGTTCACGCGGTGGGAGAATAGTTGTGTGCTGGAACTCGATGGAGCGGATACCATTGTCAATTACGAATTCATGGAAGCACTTTCGGACCGGTTGTTTGCACATAACATTGAACACACCATTCATTGGGGAAAAGTCAACACAATCCTTGACAAGGATCGACTTAAAAAAATGTACGGCGAATCACGGATTAACGCCTGGAAAATGCAGCGATCGCGCATTATGAATATCGATATGCAATCGATGTTCAACAATGACTTCATGAACGCCTGTGGCCTTGACGAATTTGTCCACACGCCGCTGATAGCCTGACCAGCCTGGTCGACGCAATAATTAAAGACGCGACAACACCGAACGCCTACAAAAAATAAATTATCTAAGCGTTGTGCAGTGCATGATCCCGACTTTATTTCAGAATAAGAAGTAAATTGCGGGGAACATATCATAATTCCACAATGATTAAAACAGAATCGGGCGCAGATCAGAATATTCTTTCTGCTATTGGCAATACGCCCCTGATCAAACTTCGGCACATACCGGAAAAAGGTTGTGCCGATATCTATCTAAAGCTGGAGTATCTCAATCCAACAGGATCATATAAAGACCGCATGGCACTAGCAATGATCAGCGAAGCTGAAAGAAAGGGTGAGCTTAAGCAGGGAATGACTGTTGTGGAATGCACGGCGGGTGGAACGGGAACATCGCTTGCGTTGGTCTGCTCAGCCAAAGGCTACCGTTTCAAAGTGGTTTCATCGGATGCCTTTGCTCCAGAAAAACTGAAAATGATTGCATTGTTTGGAGCCGAGCTTGAACTATTAAAAAGCGAGAACGGACAAATCACGCCGGACCTGATTCCCCGTATGATCGGCATGGTAAAAGAACTAGGTGAGGACAAAGAAAATTTTTGGACACATCAGTTTGAAAATGAAGATCAGCTCGTAGGATACAAAGCGATGGGCCAGGAGATCCTGGCAGTTCAAAAAAACGTTGACGCGTTTGTTTCCGCCGTTGGAACGGGCGGCATGTTCGTCGGTGTGTCTGCCGTTCTAAAGGAAGCTAACCCACACTTGCGTCGGATAATTCTTGAACCCGCATCAGCTCCCCTGATTTCCAAAGGTCTAAAAGGGTCGCACAAGGTCGATGGCATCGGCGTTGGGTTCATACCTCCCCTTCTTCACGATGATACCTATGACGAAGTATTAGCCGTGGACGAGCGCGACGCCCGGGCTATGGCAAAACGCCTTGCTTCGGAAGAAGGCGTTATGGCTGGGACTTCAACAGGACTCAACGTTGTGGCAGCCCTGAAAATTGCTTCTGAACTGGGTCCCGGTAAAGCCGTCGTCACCGTCGCCTGTGACCATGGTATGAAATATCTGAGTGCCGGGCTTTTCTGAGACGGCGAGAGCTTTTCTCTGAAAAAAATTTCTGACACATTTCGCATGTGCCTCTCGCTACGCTTATACCCTCCGGCATTGTCAATAGTTTTTTTTTGCATACCTTCAGCACGCCAAGCGGCCCCACCAATGCGGAGAACTCAAGGAATTCTCTTACTGTTTCTGCTTATCACCGGGCTCTCTGTTGCACAGGATATCCGGGAGCCCTTCGTCCGTTTTTCCCATCCCGTTCTTGATCGAATCAACTCGCTGGTAGAGGCAAAGCGTTACAAGAGCGCTATCGATTTATCGCTGACAACGGCAGAGCAGATGCGAGCGCACTCCAACTGGGAAGGATATATTTCATTCATGCTGCGCGCTGCTGAAATAGAAACCTTTGAAGTATGGAAGGGAAAAGGATTTCCAGGGATTGAGATCTATCCGGATTACAAGCGTCCACGAAAATACCTGGATAATCTAAATAGACTTGCGGGAAAAATTATTGGAGATTACCCATACCTTCAGGCCAACGCATTATTTACAAACGCCGTGGTGTACCAATGGCTAGAGATGCCTGACACTGCAGAATTGTTGCATAACCAAGCGCTGGACCTTCGAAAAAATATCTATGGTGAATCATCGAGGGAAGTGGCCGACTCTTACTTGTGGAAGGGAGTATTGTTCCACCGGGGCTTGCACCGGAAAGACCTGGCCGAGCATTACTTCCGCCAAAGCCAAGAACTTCAAAAAAAATTTATGCCCGACAGTCGCTATGCATTGGGAAGTGTCTATTACGGGCTTGCCAATATTGCGATGGAAAATTTTCAATTCGATGAGGCTCTCACTTTGGCAAATCAATACCTATCTATCTATCATGACATACCGTATGAACAGGCATTTGGAATCCAATTGATCGCAAACGTTTACTGGAAACAAGGTGACTTCGAGAAGTCACTTGAAAGCCGCAAGCAGGCTATCAGGATTTTTAAGGAGTCTGATTATGAGGAAGACCTTATCGTTGAATACAGCAACCTTTCAAGTGATCTTGGAAGCCTTGGCCGTTATCAAGACGCCGAACAGGTACTTAAAGAAGGAGAACGCATTTTAAATGCGTCTGACATCAGTCATCAATATTACGCTAAGATGTTGTATGAGAATTTCGGAGATCAGTACCGTTCCATGAAAAATTATAATGCAGCAGCAATTTATTTTAAGAAGGCTATGGATATCGCAGTCA
>DASUTP010000603.1:0-5570 GCA_036374515.1 Chryseolinea sp.
CATAATGTAAACGGGAAGTTCGAAGGGTCCCTGGATCTGGAGACAGGGCGTTTCAAGGGAACAATTAATGGAAACGTTCAAAGTGAAAAAACCGAAAGCCTGTCTTTACAAGCCGAAGGATGTTTACGGCCAACCAGGGTCGTTAATATCGGTCAGTACCATCGGGGACAACCTTTGGGTGGCATTACAGTCCAGGTACAGGTACCGTTGCCAGAGGGCAGTTGCTTCGAAAAGTTTCCTCCGACGGACGTCTATGTAATCCCGGAAAAGTCCGATGATAAAAGTCACGACAAGCCCGACATTGACAACGCATCCGAGCTGGTCAAATGCCTGAACGCGGCTAAGCAGGAGGTGTGTGGTGTAAAACTGAAGAGTATCCTCGTGGAGATCAAGTTTAAAGACGGGGGTTGTTAGAAAAAAAATAAAAGTCTAATCAGAAAATTGCCAATGGAGAAAACATCCATTGGCAATTTGTTTTTATTTTACTGCGATTGTGCCTTCTACGCCCTCCTGATAGGTTTTACCGGTTACAGCCGATGCTAAGATTTTGACCATGGAAACGAGTTTACCGTCTTTTGTATCCCAGTAAAATCCTTCCTCCGGTGTTACTTTGATAACCCTAATGGTTGGATCGTTTTTTCCTTGTGGGAACCAGGCTTTCATAATGTCGTTCCAGAATTCATCGATCTTTTGCTGGTCACGCGATATAGTTGCGCTGCCATACACGGATAAGAACTCATATTTTGAAGGATTGCTGATAAATAATTGCACCCTCGGGTCATTTTCAATTTCATGATTTTTATCGCTGTCGCTTGGACTTAAAAACCAAAAATTTCCCTGGTCGCATACCTTTTGAACGCTCATGGGTCGCGTTGTAAGTGGAACTTCAGTCAGGCGGGTTGTAAACAAACAAGTTGATTCGTGCTCAACAAATTCCTTGAATTTATCGATCGCCTCCTGATGGGTAAGATTCTTAATTTTTGATGTATTTTCCATGATATTCTTTTTTGAATGATGCGACAAATAACATTCCAACGACAGAAAAGACATTTGTTTAATTGTGGCTTCCCAATAGGCAACATTTAACGTCGATTCTTAAACAAAACACGCAGGTCTTTCTACAGTGTGGAGATAATTACGCGACCGGCAGACATCTTAGCCTAGTAGCTTTCATAAACGGTCCGAAAAAGAATCGAACATATTCGTATTTTAGTATCATGACATGTTACTCATTTATCTCCTTGCTGCTGGTGTTCTTGTCCGGATTGCATACTCCTCCCCCGGAACCGGCTCAAAATGAAACAAAGCGTTGGTATAAAGGCAACCTTCATACACACACGTACTGGAGCGATGGCGACGAATATCCCGAGATGGTATTGGATTGGTACAAAACCCATAATTATGACTTCATCGCCCTTTCCGATCACAATACATTATCGCGTGACGAGAAATGGGTAAAAGTTATCAACAGCGGCTCATACGAAAAGGCGTTTAAAAAATATCTCGAAAAATTCGGCGACAGCTGGGTGACATATAAAATTGATTCCGGCAGGACGCTTGTAAAATTGAAAACGTATCCCGAGTATAAAAAACGGATGGAGGACAAAAATTTTCTTATAATTCCTGCCGAAGAAATAACGGATCGCTTTGAGGGAAAACCCATACATCTCGGTGGCATCAACCTGCAGGCATTAGTTCCGCCACAAGGTGGGGGCAGCGTTGTGGAAACCATGCAGCGAAATGTTGACGCGGTGTTGAAACAGCGAAAAGAAACAGGTATCCCAATGTTTCCGCACATTAATCACCCGAACTTTTATTACGCTATCACGGCGCAGGACATGATTGATTTACATGGGGAGCGATTCTTCGAAGTTTACAACGGGCATCCGCTTGTTCATAACGAAGGAGACTCAACGCGTCCGGGTACTGAACAGATGTGGGATCAGATCAACATCGCTTATTTCAAGAAAAAGCAACCGTTGTTGCTCGGTCTGGCTACTGACGACAGCCACAGCTATCACCAGTTCGGTCCAACATTCAGCAATGCAGGACGGGGTTGGGTGATGGTTTATGCAAACAATCTGCAGCCACAAACCTTGATTGAAGCAATGGAACGCGGTGATTTTTATGCTTCATCCGGAGTAACGCTGAGTGAGGTGAAAATTGCCAAAAATGAAATCACGCTTGAAGTGAAGGCGGAACCTGGCGTTAATTACACCATTGAATTTATCGGCGCCAACCAGGACGCCGGACGCACCACGGTGTTAAAGCGCATCAGCGGCACCAGCGGGAAATTCAGAATTGCGAGGAACCATGCGTTCGTGCGCGCTAAAGTAAGTTCAAACAAGTTAAAATCGAATCCCTATCGCGAGGGAGAATTTGAAATGGCGTGGACCCAACCAGTTCTATTTGAAGAATGACGCAGCGTCTTTTCGCCAAAAGCTGCAGGTTAGCCTGAACCCTCCTCCGGAGCTTCTCTGAGAATAGCGACGGATTTTCAGCATGAGCAGAGGAACGCTTTCCTTCTTAACGTGAGCAATTTTAAAATCCCTATTCAACGTTCAATGCAAATACCAGTGGATAAGATGTTTGCTGATTTTTATTGTTTCGTTTTATCTGGGTTAGCAAGGGCGCCAATGACATCGGCTTTTTTCCTCCATTTTCAGCATATATCTTTTTCTCCATGATAAAGCGACGTTCAAAAAAATGAGCGGATTGCCCACTCGGATCATTTGCTGTATGCCCCATGTAGTCGAACCTTGCCGCGTTTCGGTAGTGCCAGCTATAAAAGCGGGTATATTCAGCAAGGTTTGGAACTATGTAACTTATGTGCCCCAGTTCATGGCTTAGGAGGAACAAAGCATTGTCTACAATGTGAATATCAACGGACACCGAATACGGGCCATAATGCGACGCACTTGCATCCGCATCTTCTCCCATCTGCTCGAAAAATGTTGCGGCTACCATTGTAGTTCTGGCTTGCGCCTCAGGAACTAGTTTTATAAACACATCGGTATACCTTCCCCGTTTATCTTTAATGTTATCGATTTCGGTGAAAATAACAGGAGCAACAATTTTAAACTGGCGGATAAACTCATCCGTCAGTTCGTACAGCGAAATGTGTACCACCAACTTTTCGATTTTAGATTTCACCGACAGTTTTTCTGCATAGGTTAGATTCTTGTTATCTATCAAAATCATGTTCAGGTTGTGCAACGAGGTCAGAGCACCTTCAAGTCCGGGTTCGTATCCATTTCTAATTGTTCCAAACGATTGGTCGAAGGACACGACCAATACAACGAGGAGGTAAAATTTTTTCATAGCGGTCGCTTTAGTGATTTAGAATTCGAAAAGCAATAGAGCTCACCCCCGGCAAACTGGCGGGCAGAGGTCTCAGTTTAACGTTATAAAGCAGTCGTTTTAGATAGGCGGTAAAATCAAGTATGTCTTTGTCAATTTTTATACCCTTTTAAAATGATGATCGTTTATTCATTTTTTCGACATGCGTTTTCCTTTTCCGTTCAAAGTTGAACGAACTCTGTTCCTAAGTGAACAGCCAAGTATCACATAGGCCAGCCAACACGATTTATCAAATAAGAGTACCGACCGTTGCTTGTTAGGTTACACCTGCCGATCGTCCTCACCCAATATTTTTTCCGGGTGTCCGGCGATGCGAAATTCTGAATGCCTTGATCTATATTTATAACTAACTTAATACCTTATGAGGCTATTGATCACCATACTCCTACTGTCTTGCGTTCAGATTGGAACTGCACAGCAACTGGTCTCTTCCCCGGACAATAACATTCAGGTTTCGGTCAACGGAGGACAAACACTTTTCATTTCCGCTCAATATAAAGGAACTGGTATATTGAAGTCTTCGGAGATTGGCCTGTCGGTTTTGAAAATTGCTTCGACCTGGGCCGTTCGCAAAACGTCGATTCAAAAGGTAGACGCTCTAATTGTCCCGCCAGTTACAGAAAAGCGAAAAATAATTCGCGATTTCTATACGCAGATGAATGTTGAATTTAAGTCGAAGATCTCTCTTCAGGTTCGCGTCTACAACGACGGCTTTGCTTACCGCTTTGTTTCGGCACTCAAAGATTCAATCATTGTTGAAAAGGAGATTGCGCGCTATTCAATTGATGAAAAAACCACATTCTATGGTTCGCCGGTAACGAAACGCCCAGACGTCGATATTTTTCACACCAGCTTCGAGGAACCGTATGTGATACGGTCAACGGATAGCGTATCTTCAGATCTCATTTTTTTCTCACCGGTCATGATCGGATACCCGAACGGCATGAAAGCAGTTATCACCGAGTCAGACCTCGAAGACTATCCAGGAATGTTTTTAAGGTTTAACAATGAAAAGTTGCTGGAGGGTGTCAACGCCGGATATCCATTGGCGGTTAAGATGAACCCGGGAGAATTCCCTCAGGAAGTTGTTACACGCCGCGCCGATTTTATCGCGCGAACGAAGGGTAGCAGGACTTTCCCCTGGCGTGTATTTTTATTATCTGAAAAGGATAAGGATTTGCCCTCGAATGACCTGGTGTACCGCTTAGGAGCTCCGTCGCGCGTTTCCGATACCCGCTGGATAAAGCCGGGAAAGGGAACGGATGAATGGATTATCGGCATCAACCTTTTTAATGTTCCTTTCAAGGCCGGTGTAAACACAGCTACCTACAAATATTATATTGATTTTGCCAAACGTTTTGGTTTCGAAAGAATTATGATGGACGCCGGGTGGAGTGAAACTTCAGACTTGTTTAAGATCAATTCGGAGATCGACATGAATGAAATTTCAACCTACGCGAAAGCGCAGGGTATCGGCCTTAGCATGTGGACGCTGGCAGCAACGCTGGACCGCCAACTGGAACCCGCCTTAAAGCAATTTAAAAAGTGGGGAGTAGATTTCATCATGACCGATTTTATGGACCGCGACGACCAGAACATGGTAAATTTCTACCATCGGATCGCAAAGGCCTGCGCTGCACAACAAATAATGATCATGTTCCATGGTGCGTTCAAACCCGCCGGTTTTAGCCGAACCTGGCCTAACGCTGTTACTCGCGAAGGCGTATTGGGCTCCGAGTATAATATCTGGAGTGAGAAAGCGCATCCCGATCACGATCTCCTGCTTCCCTTCATTAGAATGACTGCCGGTCCGATGGACTATGAGCCGGGAATTCTCGATAACGCGACGAAAAAAACCTTCCGGCCCATCAGCGAAAAAGTAATGTCAATGGGAACGAGGATGCATCAAGCTGCCATGTTTGTCGTATTCGAGAGTCCTATTCAATTGTTTTCAGGTAATCCCTCGCAGGGATTACTCGAACCTGCATTCATGGAACTTATCGGCAGTATCCCAACCGTTTGGGATGAAACGTTTGTGCTCCATGGAGAAGTCGGAGAATATATAGTGACGGCAAGAAAAAAAGGTGACAATTACTATGTTGGTGGAATGAGCAATTGGGATGGCAAAAATATTGAAGTCGATTTTTCATTTCTCGGCGAGGGTAACTTCGATTCCGTCATTGCAGTCGATGGAATTAACGCCGATCGGT
>DASUTP010000604.1:0-2094 GCA_036374515.1 Chryseolinea sp.
CCATCGATGTAATTAAAAATCTTTTCCATTAACTACAAACTTTTTGTCCTTCCTCCATCGACAGGAATATTTATTCCGCTTATATAGCTCGCGGCGGGTGATGCAAGAAACGCTACGGCAGCAGCGACTTCATATGCCTCTGAAATTCTTCCCGCAGGAATTTCACGGATCATCTCTTGTTCTAGTTCAGCTACAGTCTTACCCGTTTTGGTTGCATTCTCCCGCAACACCGATTCCATCCGCTGCGTCTTCGTTGCACCGGGCAACACGTTGTTAACGGTTATTCCAAAAGGACCCAACTCAACGGATAAGGTCTTCGACCAGTTTGCGACGGCTCCCCGGATAGTATTCGACACACCGAGACCTCGAATCGGAGTCTTCACTGACGTGGAGATAATATTGATGATGCGGCCAAACCGCTGCGCCTTCATGCCACTGACGAATGCTTTAGTGAGGATCTGGTTGCATATCAAGTGACTTTGAAATGCCTTCAAATAATCCTCTACCGTAGCGTCGATCGCCAGTCCCGCCGGTGGCCCACCCGTGTTATTTACCAGGATGTGAACAACATTATGAGCCCCAAAATCATTTGCTGCTTTTTCCACGTCGCCTGGACGGTCGAAGTCAGCGACGAGGTAATTGTGTTGTTGATTGGCCGAAGTGCTTAATTCCGCCTGGACAGCAACTAACTTCTTTTCATTCCTGGCGACAAGCGTGACGCTGGCTCCCAGCAAGGCAAGCTCAATTGCCGATGCCTTTCCAATACCTTGTGTGCTTCCGCAGACCACTGCTCTTTTGCCTTCCAAATTCAAGTCCATAACCAGTGTGCTTAGAAAATCTTTAGTAATTTTAACAAATAAATTCAACCAAATCGTCACTTTCAGCTTTAACAGAGTAGTAACAATCGAGTAAAATCAGCACAAACGCGCCATGGCAATACGAAGACCTTTTAATCTGAAACAATGGATCAATGAGAACCGCGATCTGCTAAAACCGCCCGTTGGCAATAAGAACCTTTATGCCGATGCTGGCGATTATATTGTAATGATTGTCGGGGGTCCAAACGCCCGGAAAGACTACCATTACAACGAAACGGAAGAGTTGTTCTACCAGCTGGAGGGAGAAATAAATGTTCGGATACAGGAAAACGGGAAGCCGGTGGACATTCCAATTAAAGAAGGTGAAATGTTTCTGTTGCCTTCCAACACGCCGCACCGCCCCGAACGACCTGCCGGGACTGTCGGCCTTGTGATCGAATGCAAGCGGGAGGATGTAAACATGCTGGATGGCTTGATTTGGTTTTGTGATAACTGCAACAACAAGCTTCATGAATACCGGTTTCACCTGGAGAACATCGAGAAAGATTTTCTGCCACGCTTCCGTGAATTCTACGCATCAAAGGAGTTACGCACGTGTAAGAAATGTGGCACCGTAATGGAAGCCGACGCCAGGTTTGTGTAGGTGCCATTTAAAAAACCAGTCTTAAACATTCGTTGTAAATTCAAGACCGTGGCAATTTTACTTTCGATATTTGAATGAGGGGATTGGTCTACTATACGTCTCCTGTTGGAGAGCTGCTGATTGAATCGGAGGATAACAAAATTGTTACCGTGAATTTTGTCAAAGATTCCAATCACGAGCAATTTCCTTCGGCGGTAATTGACCAATGCATAACCGAGCTTGATGAATATTTTTATAAAGGCAGAAAGTTTTTTTCTGTCGAACTGAATCTGCGAGGCACAGCGTTTCAACAGGCTGTTTGGAGCGAGTTGTTGAATATTCCTTATGGAAAAACTATTTCATATGAAACGCAGGCTGTGCGCGTCGGAGACATAAAATCGATTCGCGCGGTGGCGTACGCAAATGGTCAGAACCCGATCGCGATCATCGTACCCTGCCACAGGGTGATTGGAAAGAACGGGGAATTGGGAGGCTATGGGGGAGGCATTGAAAACAAAGAATGGCTTCTTCATCACGAGGGTGCAATACTGAAGCAACTCACATTGTTCTGAAAAAAAACTAAGTCACTAACATATTCTATTGAACCACAAATTTGAAAATACCTTACGGTTTGCGAAAAAGCTAGATCATTCA
>DASUTP010000605.1:0-7605 GCA_036374515.1 Chryseolinea sp.
TTGTAAACTTCCGCCTTTTTATCCAAACCCCTTAACCGCTGATGTACTTTCTACCTCCCTGGCTCTATTGGTCCTTCAAGGCATCAACGGGATTAGACCGCGCGGCTTTAACAGATTGGATACCCACCGTGACAAAAGAAATCAACAGGATTGACAGTGCGGATTTGAGGAACAAGCCGGGGGAAAGATCGATGTGATAGGCAAATTTGTTTAGCCAGGCGCTCGCGGCGAAATAGCTGAACGGGACTGCGATAACAAAGGCAATGGCGATCAGAATTACGTACATCTTTCCCAACTTCACGACCAGCGAGACCTCACTTGCGCCCAATACTTTTCGGATGCTGATTTCCTTATACCGCTGACTTGTGCTGTAAACTACTAATCCAAACAGGCCCAGGCAGGCGACGACGATGGTTAACCCAGTAAAGAAAGAAAATAGCGTGGCCAGCTTTTGTTCTCCTTTGTACAGCTTATCGAAATTTTCGTCAAGAAATTTATACTCAAAGGGCCACTCAGTGTTAAACTTTTTCCAGGTAGACTCAAGATGTGAAATGGTTGCCGGAATGTCATCGCCTTTGACGCGTAGCGTGAGCGTTGCCTTTACCAAAGGATAAACATGAAGTATTACGGGTGATATGTTATCCTGCAGGCTATTAAGGTGAATATCCTTAACGACTCCCACCACAGTCCCTTCTTTCACACTATCGGGTGAATCCCACCGGTCCCACGAAACCTCGTGACCCAACGCGTCTTTAGGATCGAGATGCCCCAGCATTTTCGCGGCAGCCTCCGTGACGATAAAAGCATGCTTCTCATCGGAAGGAAAATCGCGTGAAAAGTCGCGTCCTGCAATAACGGTGAGGCCCAAAGTCTTAATGTAGTCGTGATCCACAGTAAGCATCGAAATCAGCATATTTTTACCGGATACCTTGTCTTTAATCCCGTCGCCGGCATACGCTTCCCCCGGAAGGCCATATCCGATGGTTGCGCTGACAACATTTGGATGGTCGAGAAACGAATTTTTTGTGGATTCCGGGTTCCGTTCCATTTCACCACGCATGTTGACAACGATTAGATTATCTTTCTCGAATCCCATGTCCTTTGTCCTCATAAAAGTATGCTGGTCGTTCACCACCAGCGATGCCGTTATCAACACAAAGGAAAGCGCAAACTGCAAGACAACAAGTCCTTGACGCAACAGGGCCTTTCCAGAACTTCGCCCCGATTCTCTGTTGGACAAGATCTGAGCCGGCTTAAAACGGGAGATGTAGAACGCGGGATATGTGCCGGCCCCAACGCCAACAAGAAGTGCCATCGCCAACAAGATGGGAAGCAACACAGGATTCATAAAAATTGAAGCAGGCATTTCCTTTTCGGCAAACGAATTCACCAAAGGCAATATCGATTCAGTTATAATGCACCCAATCGCCAGCGCAATAAATGCAATCAGAATTGACTCACTGATGAACTGATAGATGAGCTGAATGCGAAACGCACCCATCACCTTTCTGACACCAACTTCCTTGACACGATTTACAGCCCTTGCAGTCGACAGGTTTATGAAATTCAGGATAGCGATAACAAGGATAAAAACGGCCGTCCCGGAAAGTATATAGACTGTCTGCACGTTACCACGGACTGCGATGTCCCAGAGCTGATCGTAAGCGTGCAAATGAACATCAGCAACCGGCATCAGGTGTGGAATATAATAGCTGCCACTCTTTTTTGTCGTTTCCCAGGCGTGGCGTTTTGCAAAATCTTCCAGTTTCGCTTCGAGTTTTGCCGCATCGCCTTTAGACCTTACCTTGACATAGGTATGGAACTGGCTCCAGCCCCAACTTTTCAATCGGTCGGAATTCCCGCTGGCATAGCCATCAAGTGAAAGAAAGTAGTTCAGCTGAAGATGCGTGTGGGCGGGGAAATCTTCGAACACTGCCGTAACAGAATAAGTGGTGTCAAACAACGCAATGCTTTGACCCAACGCTGGTTCATCGCCAAAATACTTGGCAGCTAAGGTTTTATTGATGGCAATGCCGTAATGTTCCTTTAATGCTGTGCGCCTATTCCCTTCCACTACCTTGAGGCTGAACATATCGAAGATGGTCGGATCCGCATAACCACCCCTGAATTCGGTTAGCTTTTTGCCGCCTGCCTGAAACAGTACGTTATAATTAAAATTTAGAAATCTTGTTGTGTACTCCACCTCAGGAAATTCCTGCACCAGCGTCGGACCGATTGGCGGCGGAATCATTGCCCCTTTTTTGATTGAGCCGTCGTCTAAAAAGTGTTCATTGAAAACCCGGAACTTTAACTCGAAATCCTCTATATGCCTGTCGAATTTCAGCTCGTCGGCAACAAAAAGTGTTATGATCAAAACTGTGGCAATGCTGATCGCCATTCCTGCAATGTTGATGGCCGAGAACAGCTTACTCTTAAGAAGATTTCTAATTCCGATCTTAAAATAATTTTTTAGCATAGTGCGGGTTTTGATACTGCCCTACCAATCACATACCATATTGAATACTGGGTTTATGCCGCTTTTCTAGACCGGAGGTGTGTAAAAGTGACCACAAGGAGTTCGAAGACGAACACCTAATTCCCTTCCGGCGTACGATCGGGTACGCGACGAGGAGTGTGTTTCCAGGCTAGATCTTGGCTAATCTTCCACGCGCGTATAAATTTCAATGTTCATTCGCTCGATACCCAGATTTTCTATTTTTTCCGTTCCGCTTTGCCTTAACGTGTCGCCGCTAACTTTCACCGTAAATTGAAAGGTATTCCCCTCCCATTCACGCGCGCTGCAGTACTCAAGATATTCTGTGTATTGATCACCATCCAGTGTGTAAACACCACCACCGGCAGCAAAAAGGGCCGTTGAGTCTTTACCTTTCTTCAAGTCATGATTCAAAAAAGCAAAATGGGTCTTGTTAATAATTTTGATCATGCTTTGTTTCTTTGAATACTCGGTTACCGTGGTATCATCTTTTTCTATTATTGTTCCAGACCTAAGCTGCCATGTACCTTCTAATTGGCCCGCCACCCGGCTTTCGTCTACATCGTTTTTTATATTGTCACAGCAGAGTAGGCCAGCAAGTGAAAGCACACAAATAATTTTGAATTTCATATGTAAAGAAATAATGTTGAGCTATATGCACTATTTACTGGACTCTTCAAAATGGGGCTATGAGCCATTCTGCAATGAGATCATTCTCGGCCACCCGGTGTTTTAACAGCCTGAAGACGATCGAACATTGCAACCACTTTTTGAATTTCCTCGGTAAATTTTTACTTTAGCAGCACTGCTGTCCTCCTTTAAGTGGGTTATCGCTCGTCTTCCCATTTAAATGCCAAAGCGAGGAACACCTAAAACCTAAAATACCATGCGTCACGGCACTAAAATCACCTTCCTGATGCTGCTCAGCCTGCATTTTGCTTTTGCTCAAGACAAGACAAATGAGAGTCAGCCAACGGAAACAAAACTTGAAGCATTTGCATCGAAGACTGGCGCTATTACAAAATTCGTCGATTTTAAGATGCCCTCGCTAAAACTTTTTCTGGGGGAAGTTGCTGAAACGCGCGTGCGGAAAGTGATCGTGGGCGATGAATTAAAATATTTTTATCTCATCGAGAAAGAAAGCAAAAACGCAAATACAACCGCATCGATTGAATATTCCGATTTGCTTGAAGTGATCAAAGCCCTGGCCATACTCAAAGACGAAGCTACGGCAGACCAGGTGAGCAAGCCTGACTACCTGGAAAATAAATTCGTCACCTCCGATGGTTTTCAGCTTGGTTATTACATCACAGAAGGAGCTGGTAAGTGGTACATGAAGTTCGACCAGAATGGCTCAGATAATACCGTTTTCATCAATGATGTACAGACTATCGAAAGCTCGTTAAATGCAGCCAAGAATAAGATTGAAGAAATGAATCACTAAAAGGTCGATCATTTCAAATAGCTCATCATGGTAACACACGTTCAAGCAGAACCCATATCTATTCTTTGCTAAAATTGAATAGCCAGTGTTTTCCAAACTTATCAGTCAGCGAACCATATTTTGATCCCCAGGGCATGTCCGATATCGGCTCCGTGAACTTGCCACCTTGAGATAGATTTGAAAAAAAAGTATTTAGCTCATTCTCACTTTTACAATTGACGCAAAGGTGAACAGTATTCCCTTCGACCGGTGTTTCGCGATTCAGGTCTGATGCCATGATCAAAATATCTCTGCTCGTTAACGTTAAATGCAAGATGTTGTCTTTCATTTCAGGGGGCATTTGAGCGGCCATCGCCGGAAGTTCGCCGACGGTTTTGCAGGAAAAGTTCGCCGCCGGAACAGCTCTTATAAAAGTTCATTGCTTCCCGGCAGTTGTTGCTGTAAGTGAGATGAGGATTTAAGCGTGCCATTGTCTTAATGCGGATTGAATAGATTTTATAATGAACCACGATTCGACCAGCAAAGGGATGGTGCATGTTTTTAAGCAAGGTTACTCATGAAGCGGTAAAGAATCTGGCTGTAAAGCCGACGATCTAAGTGGGCAATCACGACAAAGTGAAGGATAGGAAGGCACAATTTTACAACGAAGAAGGCGAGGTGCATTATACCTTTAACGAACTTCTATACCAGCGCTTCATGGATCACTTAATAAAATTAGGACGGTTTAGTTTCGGTACGGCAATTACATGCCTAGGGCTACAACATTTTTTTTTCAAGGGACTCAGACCCATGTTTGTTCCCCATTGGCCTGAAAGCATGCCCGATCCACAACCCATGGCCTGGCTGGCGGGCATTGGGTTGGGGGTCTCCGGCATATTAATCATACTTGGTATCAAGCCAAGAACGACCAGCCTGATACTTGGATGTATCTTCCTGTTGTTGTTTCTCTTCTGCCATGTCCCCTATCAGCTCATAAATGGGTATATATCGTTGGGCGGTTGGACCAATGCTCTCAAACTTCTGGCGTTGGCGGGGGGATCGTTTGCCGTTGCCGGGTCTTATGTGTTTTCCAAACCCGGTGCCGGGAGTGATACTTTTCCCATCGCAGAAAGACTGGTTCCCACGGGACGCATATTGGTAGGGATTATGCTTGTGGCTTTTGGGATCGATCATTTTCTATACCACCAATTTGTCAAGACGCTTGTTCCAGCCTGGATACCCTTCCCGTTATTTTGGACCTATTTCGCCGGGATTGCATTGATCGGCGGCGGAATATCATTTATTACGAGAATAAAAATCAGGGTCGTCGGACTGCTGACCGCTACCATGATTTTCATCTGGCTGCTGGTACTGCACATACCCAGGGCAATTGCAATGCCCGAACTCGAAAATGGCAATGAAATTACGAGTGTCTTTCAGGCTTTGGCATTCAGCGGCATCGCTGTATTAATTGCTTTTCCTTTACCGGTGACCAGGGAAGCCCCCTTAGCAACATTTCCAAAATCAAAAGTTGATCATCGTGTGAAGGTTTACGACCGAAGAAAAGATTCTTGAAATCCTGCCACAATGAATTGTGAATACGGTCTTTACGACCCGAAACTGCACGAGCGCAGGATCAAATTTCGATCTAACGCTTTGGAGAAATTAACGGCCGGGCCGCTGAACCATTTGGGCTAAAATCAAACCCATAGCAGTAAACAAGCAAAACTTTTGCCCCGCGGTTAATAAAATTATCGGACGACTGGCCGCAATATTTTTTTGGTCAAATGCTTCCGACAACCAAAAAAAATCCATCAGGCATCAATACCTGATGGATCCGGCAGAAGAGCTGCGAATTAATTTGCTTCTGTATGTTTTTTGAAGTTGTCAAGTATGGCTTGCCATCCGCCACGCTGCATTTCCAGGGGGTTTTCGCTTTCCGGATCGAAGGTTTCCGTCACCTTTGTTTCATCGCCGCTCTCCGTAAAAACGACTTTCACCTTGCGACCATCGGCCATTGTGTATTCAATTAACTCGTTAGGCTTAACATTAGTATAAACGCCTTCGAAATCAAAACTGAAACTTCCATCCTTTGCAGCCATCGTGGTCTTAAACTTACCATTCGTCCGCACATCGTTTTCAGAATACGGTGCATGCCAGTCATCAGATGCAAAAGCCCAACGTTTAATGTGTTCAGGCTCGTTCCAGTATTTCCAAACCTTCTCTACAGGTGCTTTGACCAAGGCTTCTACGGTGATCGTTGTTTTTTCTGCTGTTTCCATGTTCGTTGTTTTTATGTGATTTAAGATCCGTTTGTTTCAACAGTGCAAACATATTAGGTGAAATCGACTTGTCGAAGGGGTAAAAGTGACCTTTTCGAGGGCTGTTTGCGACAAGCAAGTGTTTCGCCCGGGCAATGATGTTTAATAATTCATTAATTTTCCTGTCCAAAATTGACACGGATAAAATGATAAAACGTTACTTGAAGCTGCTTATAATTTTTCTTTTGATGAACAACAAACTGATTGCCCAGCCGCGGCCTTTATATCCCGATCTAATTCCAAACAGTAAAAAAACAGCTAACGAAGAGCATGTTGAGGGGGGCGACGGCCCGACGATGATCAAAAAAATTTCTTTGCCAACGATTCAATATTTCGCACCTTCAGTACCGAACGCCACGGGCAGTGCTGTGATCATATTTCCGGGTGGCGGCTATTCATCCAATGCCATTACGCATGAAGGCACTGACATTGCCAAAAAATTTAATGAGATCGGCGTGGCTGCATTTGTGGTGAAGTATCGGATACCCGACGACAAGACAATGCCGGACAAAGAGATCGGTCCGCTGCAGGATGCGCAGCAAGCTATCAAAGTAGTCCGGGAGAAAGCCGCCGACTACAATATCAGCCCACAGCAAATAGGGATAATGGGATTTTCCGCAGGAGGACATCTTGCCTCAACGGCTGGAACACACTTTAAAGAATCGAAAATCCCAAATGAAAAAAAGACGAACCTCCGCCCTGATTTCATGATCCTGGTATATCCGGTGATCAGTTTTCAGGATGATATTGCCCATCAGGGCTCCCGTAGCCAACTGCTTGGAAAGTCCCCTTCGCCGCAGAAAAAGGAAATCTACTCCAATGAGCTGCAAATCACTCCTGAAACACCGCCAACGTTTCTGGTACACGCCAGCGATGACGAGGTAGTCGTTCCCGCGAACAGCATAAGGTTTTATGAAAATCTACTGAAGAACAATGTCAAGGCAGAGCTGCACATCTATCAAGGTGGCGGTCATGGCTTTGGTTTGAACAATGAGACAACTAACGACGAATGGTTTTTGAGCTGCAGAAACTGGATGGAAACCAATGGTTGGTTATCGATGTCCAAATAAAAATATTTTCAACCAAAAACAATCAGGAACATGGAAATGGAAATTTTTGAAAGCGTTGATGATTACATCCGTGACTTAGTAGGGCTAGAAGACGATATCCTGCGGGCAACTTACAATTCGACACAGGAAGCCAATATACCACCAATCAGTGTATCGGCAAACCAGGGGAAATTTCTTCAGGTACTGGCCCGGACGTGCAACGCGAAGAAAATTTTAGAAATTGGAACGTTAGTGGGCTACAGCACTATCTGGATGGCACGTGCTTTACCTAAAAATGGAAGACTCATTTCTTTGGAA
>DASUTP010000606.1:0-9752 GCA_036374515.1 Chryseolinea sp.
GTTTGTAATTTTCAAGCTGAAGGCGATCAGCTTCTTCTTCCATCTTGGAAATTTGCCGCAGGGTATTGTAACGATCGAAATTATTCCTTTGCCAGCCGTAATATTGCTCTGCTGCTGCACCGTCTGTGAACACAATCATTCTTGACGCGAGCATAGCGTTCACGTTGACTACGTTAAATGTAGACACCACCTGGTTGGCGTTTCCCGCTATCGCGGCTTCAATATTGGTAAGCAAAAGACCGGGGTGAGTCTGTGAAGTTCTGTTAGGGTCGTTTTGCAGCTCGTCAAAATCTTTGCAGGAGCTGGCCCAGAATAAGACTGTTATCAGGCTGATTATTTTTATTGTTTTCATGGTGGTTCCTGTTAACGGTTAAAAAGAAAAATCCAAGTTAAAACCTATGCTTCTTGTAGAGGGGGTCTGAAGATTATCAGATCCCGGATCCGGATCGACTTCTGAAATATCCGACCAGAGGAAAAGGTTTCTACCCACAAACGAAACAGAGGCTCGTTCAAGAAATGTTTTCGATAGCAAGGTCCTGGGAAAATTATAGGTAAGCGTGATCTCGCGCAGTTTGACAAAGCTTGCATCGTAATAGTGATTGAGAAATGCATTGCTGGTGTTAACATTCCACGATATGTAGTTTACCGCAGTAGTGTTTGGTGCATAGACACGCGTATCGCTGGTGATGTTACCGTCACTATCGTACTCAACGTCACCCTCAACCACCACCACGCCATCGGCAATGTAAGTCGAGCGACCTTCGTTCGCTGCATCCCGGTGCTCATTGACGGTTCCCGGATGCGTACCGCCCCACCACATCTTTTGGTTGGTCGTTGAATACATCGTTCCGCCTATGCGCCCGTCGGCTGAGACAGTAAGGCTGAAATTTTTGTAACTGAATGTGTTCAGGAACCCAAAAATAAAATCCGGGTCTTCATATCCGAGTTTCCTGGCGTATGGATCATTTTGAGGAAACCCATTATCCTGTAGTACTAATTTTCTGCCTGGCGTATACATGTAGGAGAAACCGTAAATCTGATCGAAGCGGGTTCCAACGGGAATATTGTTAAGCTTCGTTGCTCCGCCGTATACAGATTCCAGATATTTTCGATACTGACTCCAGTTCACTACGACGTCCCACGAAAATGAACTGCTTTTAACAGGCGTTGCTGTGAGGGTGATCTCTATTCCCTTTCTGATAAATTCGCCTCCGTTTTCCAATCTGGCAGTATAGCCCGTGCCTTCTGAAATTGGTACTATGTTGAGGTTATTGAAATCCCTGATGCGGTAGAGCGCCACATCAATTCCTATTCGGCCCTCCAGAAAACGAGTGTCCAGCCCAACTTCATAAGTGTCGGAAGTTTCGGGGTGCAGATCGGGATTAATAAGGGTTCTTGGATACGATAGTGAAGGTGTATTATTCCAGTTGACGCCGGGGTCGTACGCCTGTATATGCTCATAAGGATAGGTGGAGTTCGGATCGTCAGGATCTCTTATCTTTCCATCTGAAACCCGCGACCAGGACGAACGCAATTTCAAAAACGAAATGCTGTAGGGTGCCAGGTTCACAAAATCTGATAAGACAGCCGACAATGACACCGAAGGATAAAAGAAAGAGTTATTTTTGACCGGCAATGTGGAAACCCAGTCGTTTCTTCCCGTTAAGCCTAAAAAGATCCCGCCGAACAGTTCAGCATCCAACGTACCGTATACACTATTTACTTTTTCTTCTTCCAGGGAATTTGTTCCGCGCAATGGGTTTTCAGAATTGCTTAGATTAAAGAATCCGGGAATTACCAAGCCATCTGTTTCCTGTTGCTGTCTCCTGTACGTTCGCCACCGGTTCGCGCCCCCTACACTTGCGCGGATAGCGAAATTCTCGCTGACCTTTTTATAATACTGTGCGATGAAATCCGTGTTGATACTTAGTTCGTTTTCAGTTTGCAGTTCAAAATTTCCTCTTGAGAAGACGTCATATCGCACGTAACTTTTTGGTGTTTTCCAATCGCGGTTCAGGCTATATTGATTGAAGCCGGTTCTCAAAGTAAGATCAAGACCTGGGAGTACATTGTAGTCAAGTTTCACCTGCCCGAAAACATTGTCGCGGTAGTAGCCTTGCAAAAACTCATACGCCTGAAAATATGGATTATTATACCACGATTTATTGTAATGACGTTGCTGAACATCCTCCTGACCCTTCGTCCAGTAATCCCGCAGATCGTTTACGTCGATGTCCGGTCCGGTCCATAGAACGAGATTGTACAAGTAGTTTTCCGGTCCGTAGCCAACCTCCGGAAAGTTGTCTGTGTATTGCCGGTTGTAAGTCAGCGATGCGTCGGTCCTTAAGTTCTTGCTGAGCTTGTATCCGCCAGACACCGCAAAGGAGGTATTATTTAATTGGGTATTGGGAACAATTCCTTTTTGATAGGTATTTGAAACGGAAACCCGGAACGTCCCGTTTTCGCTGCCGCCGCTAACGCTGATGTTATTGGTTGAAATCATGCCGGTCCGGAAAAAATTCTTCACGTTGTTGGCGCCGCGCGAAAGAAAAGGCAGCGGAATGAGCTCTCCTGTTTCAGGGTCCACAGGACTGTTGAACTGCGTTGTTTCCCAAAAACCACTCGGCGTGGACGGATCGGGTTGATTCATTTTCGGACCCCAGATCCAGCCGCCCCCTTCGAGCCCGCTTCCCGAGCCGTCAACATATGCGTATTGGCCGTTATACCCGTTGCCGTATGTAGTTTGTACCTCTGGTATACGAATGAAGCTGGGCTGAAACATTGTGCTGGAATTCACCTCAACGCTAAGCGCATTTTGCGCACTGCCCCTTTTTGTGGTTATCATGATGGCGCCATTTCGGCCAATCGAGCCATAGAGCGCTGAAGCGGTGGCACCCTTCAATACGTTGTAAGACTCAATATCATCGGCGTTGATCTTCCAAAGGTCTCCCTCTATGTTCGGAACACCATCGATAACGATAAGCGGTTTTGCGCCGCGCAATAAAATTTCAGGATCCTGGAAAAGGTCTGTCTGATTATTGACCTGTAGGCCCGCCACCTTTCCGGTCAATGAATTCATGATGTTTGGTTCACGTGCCTTGGTGGATGATGCGCCGTCAACTTTTTGAACGGCGTAGCCCAATGATTTGACTTCTTTTTGCACACCTAATGCAGTAACAACCACTTCTGACAGCGCAGTCACATCGTCTTCCATTGCAACGTTGAACGATGAGCGGTTTGCAACTTCGATCTCCTGCGTTTTGTAGCCGATAAAACTGAAGACCAATACCGCTTCCGCTGATTCAACTGCTATGCTGAAATTCCCCTGCGCATCGCTGGTTGTACCTTTCGAAGTCCCTTTTTCCAAAATGCTCACACCCGGTAATGGGTTGCCGCCACCTTCTGTAACCTGTCCAGAGACAGTTACTCCCTGGCCCCATGCCGAGCGGCCGGCGAGCAGCAGCATCAGCATGAGCGCCGTCCTGCAAAATTTAAGCCCTAAATACAATTCCCGTAGATTTTTTTTCATATGGTGTTCGTTTTATTTATTAATTGAACATTCATTCAATCTATTCCTTAAGTAAATTAGGTTAACTTTTTTGAAATAAAAATTTCTTCTGTGTTACTTTAGTGTTACCGTTCACCACAACCCATGGGAAGAAAAAGTCTAAAACCAATCCGCCAGAAAGGAATCATCAAGGCGTTTTATAAGGTCGCTCAAAAGGAGGGTCTTGAAAATGCGTCGATCGCAAAAGTTGCCTTGGTACTAGATGTAAATCCGAGCCTTGTAATTCATTACTTTCAAACCAAGCAGGATTTAATCCATGGGCTAATCGAATATATATTGGAGCGCTACCGGCTCATATATAATCCGGAGAACGGCACATTAAATCCCGCAGAGCGATTAAAGAAAATTATAAGAAACCTTTTTTCCAGGAAGTGGGATAAACTGATTGATGATGGCGTATTTTACAGCAGCTTCTCCCTTATTTTTCGTGACAAAGCGTTAAAGGCACATTACAAAAACCTTCATGACAACCTTCGGCAAATGTTAACGGATACGCTTAAGGACGCCAACGAGAATGGTGTAATCCAAATCGATGATGTGGAAAAGACTGCGGACTTGATTTTTATCCTCGTGGAAGGAGCGTACTATTATTTAAGTATGGTTTCCGACAAGCTGGAATACAATACAAGGATCGAACACTATCAACGCACTGTATTGGCGATGCTCAATATTCAGGATCAGGCATCCATATCCAGAATCAGCGCATAAGTGATGTGGTCCGAAGTTTGACGGTATTTTTAATCTATAAATCGCATGGTTATGAGTGTTGAAGGCGTTGGGAACTTATTAGCGAAACATAAGCAGGGGTGGGGACTGGACCAGGCGTTTTATACTAACGGGGAGATCTTCGATTTTGAGTGGGAGACTATCTGGAAAAAATACTGGCTATTTGTGGGCACAACAGCGGAGATCCCTAGACCCGGTGATTATTTTACCTATAAGGCAAACAAGGATTCAATTATTATTATCCGTGGCGACAAGGGCGAGGTGCACGCGCACTATAATACATGCCGCCACCGCGGCTCTTTAATATGTCTCGAAGAAAAAGGAAATGTACCAAAGCTAATGTGTCCATACCACCAGTGGGTGTACAACAAAGATGGCTCGCTGTTCCGGGCGCGGCTGATGCCGGATAATTTTGACACGTCAGCCTTTGGACTGCATCAGGCGCATGTAAAAATTGTTTCCGGACTGATTTTTATTTCGCTGGCTGATAACCCTCCTGATTTCACCAAAGTCTCAAAAGATTATGCTCCCTTCCTTAGTCCGTATAAAATTGACAAGGCGAAAGTTGCTGTTAAAAAAACTTATAAGCTTCGTACGAATTGGAAGCTCGTGGCCGAGAATTTCAGGGAATGTTATCACTGTGGCGTTGCTCACCCTGAATATTGCAATGCGGTCATTGGCGCAAACCTCAGGGAAACCAATGATGAGATTGTGACGGAGAGACGTGTAGCGTGGGAGGAAAAAGGTTTGGCAACGCAAACCGTAGATTTTGAAAATGACTCATTTCATTTTGCCATCCGTTATCCGTTGCGGCCGGGCGTCTTGAGTTATAGTCTCGATGGGAAAGCCGTTGCCAGGCCCATGGGCGATCACAAAGACTTTGACGCGGGAGTATTGGGATTGGTTGTGTATCCAAATTTCTGGATGGATTCGGTAAGCGATTACATGTGGACCATGCGGCTTACGCCCACGAGTCCCTCCTCGACCATTGTTGATCTGACCTGGCTTGTGGATAGCAACGCCGTTGAGGGGATAGATTATACTATTGAACGGCTAACTGATTTTTGGCGTGTGACCGGTGAACAGGATTGGGCGTTGTGTGAAAATAATTTCCGCGGGGTCGAATCAAGCCATTATCAGCCCGGGCCCTACGCTCCTGCCGAAGTTGATGTAGTAAAATTTGTCGATTGGTACTTGGAACGAATGCGAAGCGGACTGAAAGCGTTGTGAGTTCATGAGGGATGTTTCCCGAAGCTTGCTTTGTCCCGCATAAAAAATATCATACAAAATCCCACGATAGCAACAATGCCGGCGTTGAGGAGAAAAACATCAGCAATTTTTAATTTTGTGTCGTATAGATACCCTGTCCAAAAGTTGCCTGCAATAGCGCCGATGCCAAAGTAAGCGGCGTAGAGCAACGATTGCCCTGTAGCGCGCCACTCGGCCCGCACCAGCTTATTAACCTGTTCGACACAAACAACCCAGAATAAAGACCATGATATACCATGAAACAGTTCTATAAAGAGTGCGGCATATGGATTTTTTACCAATCCATACAGCAACATCCTGAAGGCCAAGGCAAAAACCGTGATAAGAAGCGTTGTTCGATTTCCAAACCGGCCGATAATCTTTGCCGAAAAATAAAACAATGGCAACTCACACAGTCCCTGAATTGAAATTCCATAACCGACCAATGTGGCAGAGGCGCCATTTTCTTTCATGTAAATCGAATAGAAGTTCCATATCGTCGTGCCTCCTGAAGAAATCAGAAACACACAGAACAATAGAATGATTAAATCGCGGTTGTTCAAAAACTCTCTCATAACGGGTGACTGCCGGATTTTTGATAGCTCTGATTTTCCATAGTTATTCCGCAGCAGGAAGGCGAACAAAAAAGTTAGAAACATGCTGATAGCGGAGAAAATAAATATGACCGTTGTATTGATGCTATCGATATAACGTCCCACGATCGTACCGGTGATGGCCCATCCTACTGCACCGGCGATACGAAGTGTCCCATAGGAAAATGATGGATCTTGCTGCACCAGTTTTAATGAAAGGCTGTCGAGCAACGGTTGGACGCCATTATAAAACAAGGACATAAACATCGTGATGAAGAAGAAGGTGATAAAATTTCCATCCAGAACGTAGAACAGGTAACTCAAAGCAGCAAGCAGAGACGTCCAGATCAGGCACTTTTTATATCCTACCCGATCTGCAAGTGCTCCGATCAAAGGTTGCACCAAAAACATCATGATGGGTGGAATACTGAGGATGATACCGATTTGAATTCCGGAAAGTCCACGTTCTTTCAGAAAGTCTGCAAAAATAGGAAGCCACGAGGCAGTGCAGGAGAATGCGAGGAAGTAAAGAACCCTTAGTTTGTTTGCCTCGCTTATATCCATCTCCAAATATTTAACGCAAGATTACCCGTTGAAGAAACGATTTTGCTGGTGGCAACTGCTACCCGGGTCGTTGCCTAAGTTCCTGCCAGCTGTTTAGGGGAATGTCTCAATTCATGACGTCTCAAGCTTGGATGCGGCATCTTTGTCAATGATAATCAATCCATGCTTATGATTTCGCAAAATGCTTGCCGGGAGCTGAGGCGTAATGTCCCCTTGAAGAGTTCTCTTGATGACATCTGCCTTTTTTTTGCCATTCGCCAGCAACAGCGCCATTTTCGCTTCCATCAAATGTGTTAACCCCAAAGTAATTCCCCGTGTCAGGGTGGTCTGTTTACGGAAATATTTCTGGCCAACAGCCTTTGTATCTTCTCCTAACGGGACGACGTGGGAATAATGTCCAAAGGATTCCGACGGTTCATTGAAACCGATGTGGCCATTCATACCAATACCAACGAGCATCAGATCAATTCCTCCCTTCCCGGAAATTACACTGTCCATTTTCCTGCACTCTTCTTCTGGCGTATTTGTCAACGCATCAAACAAAAAGATGTGGTCATCGAAAATATTTAATGGTTCAAATATCTGCTGGCGTAAAAAATATTGGCAGCTTCCATCATTCTCCGGTGGGATGCCCATCCATTCATCCAGACCGATGAAGGTGCACTTCGAAAAATCAATACCTTCTTCTCTGACGATTCTTATTAACATTGAATAGGTGAGCCTGGGCGTGTCGCCTGCTGCCAGACACAATACGGCATCCGGCTTTTGAACCACCACGGAAATAATTTCCCGCGCGGCGGCGGAAGACAATTCATCATAGTTTTCACAGATCCGCAGCTGCATTGGTTTCGTTTTTCTTATTCGAAGCTAAGATAATGAAATTGCCTTCGACCCTTGTGTAGTAGTACATTTAATGGCCCGTGTCTTTTTCAAGAAATTCCAGGACTTGTTTAACCGACGGACTATGGGCTGACAGCATGTACAAACTCGATGTGGCATGGCCCAATTCTAATGACATGGCTGTCTCAAGGCCCAACAATTTCCCTATACAAAAACCTGCGTTAAAATTATCTCCAGAACCACTTGAAATGATGGGATCCTTTATAAAAGTTGTCTTTCTGATACTTAACGTACTGTCCCTGGCTACGGCTTGTTTCGAAGAATGGATGATCACGGTGTCTATCTTAAGGCTCGCGAAAATTTGCTCACACATTTTCCCGACGTCTTCTTCCCCGGCTGTTTTTTCTGTCAGAACGGAGCAGACGATTGCCGCCTCATTGAGGTTCAGGCTTAACACCACATTCCAGTATTGCGAGAATGCGTTTAATAGGTTCATCGCTTCGCGGATGGAGCTTTCCGCTCTTTTCGAACAATCTGAAAGATCAAAAAATCCAATCGGCCGTCGTGATGGTGTGGCTTTTGGCAAAACGTCGTCCAGCAAACCCTTCCAAATAGCCGTAGAGTTGTCGAGTTCGCTCCAGTTCAACAATGAGATCAGATCGCTTTTGGTGAATAATTCCAAAAACGTTTTAATTCCAATTGTTTCCTTAATAAAACTCCACTCAATGTTATTCAGGTTCCCCATTTCTGCCAGCATTATCTTTCCAGTTCTGAATTCGAGAACTTTGGTAATGCCTGGATCGGCATAGCTGTGCAGCTCGCAGTTTGGCGGCATTTGCCGGAAGACGGGGTGTATGTCCGGATATCCCAGCGGGCCAAGACAAGACACCCGTGGTCCCATCTGCGCGATCGCGTTGGCCATGATCGGCATATTGCCACCGAGTTTAGTGGTCATGGTTTCCAGCTCAATGGAAAGATTTTTGTCGCCCTTTGCCGTAATGTATTCACCAAAGGCGTAGGGCGAGTTAAAGTATGAGACCGGATGCTGGTCGCCTTTGGAGCGAATCACCTTTACCACACTGTCAATGAAGCCATCAAACCCCAGCGTCACAGTCTTTGCAGACAGTTCGGGACCCCGCATCCGGAGGAGATCGATCAACTCCCTTTTATCGCTGTTTTCAATCATACGAAAGACTGGCGTAGGTCATGGTAATTATAAAGTTCATCATCACTTGTTTGCCTGTCACGTTACGTCCTTTTGTTGTAGTAAATCGCAAAAACCCCGATAGCAGCCCACACGCCATTCGTAAAAACGCTGGGGTAGTCGGACTGGTGCAATGAATTTACGATCAGACAGATGCCTCCCGATATATTTAAAAGCTGGAAGACCATTTGATCGGCCTGAATTTTTTTTATGCTTACCAGCAGGTATGCTATGATATAGAGAAGTGCTCCAATCCATCCAATGATTTCGTGCATAATCTATTTTTTACGAATTCTTTGACCCTCCTTTGATATTATTTACATCAGATTCCAGGTTGTGTGAAATATACATGGAAAAATGTCGAATTGGCCGATGCAGGAATACTGCTTCTGCCGTTCTTCAAAAAAATTAAAATGCTATTCTTAATGCCCCGGTGGACTAAAGAAGCTACCGGTCGAAATAAGGTTCTTCTTAGCGACAGGATCACCAAGCATGAGCACTTACGGCATCTACCGGCCGAAGGCTATGCACGCTACCCTGTTGTAGGTAGCTTATATCCCGTTTCATAGCCACCGGGTTCAACCTCAAACTGGTCTTTCGACATCTGTAAAGGGTAGCAACATGGGACCCAGGGAGCTATTATACATACCTATTTAAGGTAGACGAAACCCCTGCGCAAGCGATTGACTTAGGCACCACGTTGACGCTACCTTTGTTTACGACGCTTTAACTATATCGAGGTTTGGCGGAGATCAAGTCAGAGCGCCAACATTTGTCGGGAGCATGTGGGCCTCTCCACTGGTTTTCGATCTTTGTCCGATGCAAAAGATATTATTTCGGCCCGGTAATAAAAGGGAAGCTAAAAATCATTTTTGCTCATGCATAAATCGCAGTTTAAAATTTTGGCAGAATGTGGCAATGGGTACATTGGGGTATGTGCGTGCTGCAGGGAATTTAATTTCGCCTACAAGACCATGTTGTTGACTTTTCAGGAGGACGGCATGGTTCG
>DASUTP010000607.1:0-12680 GCA_036374515.1 Chryseolinea sp.
CGCGATCATGTATCAGCTTCATAACCTGTATACAAATACCAGGCTCCGCTTAAAAATCTACCTGCCCGTGGCCAGCCCGACCGTGCCCACGCTCACGAGGATCTTTGCGGCAGCAAACTGGATGGAACGCGAAACCTATGATTTCTATGGCGTAATTTTCGAAGGCCATCCGAATCTCACACGAATTCTCAACGTAGATGAGATGATTATTTTTCCAATGCGGAAAGAATATCCGTTGGAAGATCAGGTTCGTCAAGACAAAAATGATACGATGTTTGGCCGATAAGAAATGGAAGTAAAGGAAACCAAAGATCAATTTTATCAGCCCGAGGAAAAACAATATTCTTTCCTCAACCTGGGCCCTACCCATCCGGCAACGCACGGTATTTTTCAAAATGTGCTGAAGATGGACGGCGAGATGATTGTAGATGCCACCCCGACGATCGGTTATATACATCGTGCATTTGAAAAACTTGCCGAAAGAAGACCATTTTATCAGATCACACCAATCACCGACCGGCTCAATTACTGTTCTGCACCAATCAATAACATTGGTTGGCACATGACCGTAGAAAAACTTTTGAGGGTCGAGATACCAAAACGTGTTCAATACCTGCGTGTCATTATTATGGAACTAGCGCGCATAACCGATCACTTGATATGCAACGCGGTTATTGGAGTTGATACAGGTGCTCTCACCGGGTTTGTGTACATGTTTCAGCAGCGTGAACTCGTATACGAGATTTACGAGGAAATATGTGGAGCGCGCCTCACTTCGAACGTCGGTCGCATCGGCGGGTTCGAACGGGATTTTTCCCCTAAGGCATGGGACAAGATCCAAAGGTTTCTAAAGGAATTTCCTGTGGTGCTTAAGGAATTTGAAAACCTCCTTAAACGAAACAGGATATTCATCGATCGAACGGTGGGAGTAGGCGGGATATCAGTGGAAAAGGCCCTCAACTATAGTTTTTCAGGCCCCAACCTGCGTGCCGCGGGCGTCGATTATGATGTTCGGGTAGCCTTACCGTATTCTTCTTACCAGGATTTCGATTTTATCATTCCGGTCGGAAAAAATGGAGACGTGTACGACCGGTTCATGGTTCGCCAGGAAGAAATGTGGCAAAGCTTGAGCATTATCCGTCAGGCAATTGAAAAATTGCCCGAGGGGCCATTCCACGCCGACGTGCCCGAGTTTTACTTGCCTCCGAAGGAGGAAGTTTACAACAATATGGAAGCCTTGATCTATCACTTTAAAATAGTGATGGGAGAGACTGATGTTCCAAAAGGTGAAGTTTATCATGCTGTGGAGGGCGGGAACGGCGAGCTCGGATTCTACTTGATAAGCGACGGGGGCAGGACACCGTTCCGGCTTCACTTCCGGAGACCGTGCTTTATTTTTTACCAGGCTTATCCCGAAATGATAAAAGGTTCTATGCTTTCCGATGCGATTTTGACGATGAGTAGCATGAACGTTATCGCTGGTGAACTGGATGCCTGAAACTTTTGAAAGACAATACGATTTTTTTAAAATAGACTATAGCGTAGATGCAATTTTCTGACAAGACCCTCGCCTTAGTACAAAAGATAATTAAACGCTACCCGGAGGGTAAGCAAAAGTCGGCACTGTTGCCGGTACTTCATTTGGCGCAAGCGGAGTTTGATGGATGGCTGAGCCCGGACGTCATGGATTATGTTGCCGGATTATTAATGATAAAGCCAATTGAAGTATATGAGGTCGCTACATTTTATTCGATGTACAACCTAAAGCCTGTTGGAAAATGTTTGATCGAAGTTTGTCAGACTGGTCCATGCTGGTTACGTGGGTCGGACGATATTGTAGCTCACCTGGAGTCGAAACTAAACATCAAGGTCGGTGAAACAACATCCGATGGAATGTTCACGCTGAAGACCGTGGAATGTTTGGGATCTTGTGGGACCGCCCCGATGTTGCAGTGCGGTTCAAAGTATCACGAGAACCTGACAACAGACAAAGTTGATGCGCTGCTTCAGCAGCTTACCAATAAGAACGAACGAACAACCTATATGCAATAACGCGGCGCAACGATCTGCCTGGGCTGGTCGCTGCACGCTTAAAATAAAATAACAGTAAATGCCCCGCACACTTCTTCTTGAGCACGTTAACGTCCCTGGTATAGAGACCTTCGATACCTATCGGAAGCATGGAGGATATGCTTCGGTAGAAAAAGCTTTGAAGTCCATGACTCCGGACGGGGTTATGGAAGAAGTTAAAAAGTCGGGACTTCGCGGAAGGGGTGGCGCCGGATTCCCCGCGGGATTGAAATGGAGCTTCCTGGATCGTAAATCTGAAAGGCCCCGCTACCTCGTTTGTAACGCCGACGAAAGTGAGCCCGGCACCTTTAAGGATCGGTACCTGATGGAAAAAATCCCTCATTTGTTAATTGAAGGCATGATCACCTCCAGCTATGCGCTTGGAGCGAAAACGTCGTACATCTACATCCGCGGGGAGTATATGTACATTGTGCGGATCCTCGAGAAGGCAATCGAAGAAGCCTATGCCGCAGGCTTCCTGGGTCAGAATATTTTAGGCACTGGCTACTCGCTGGATCTTTATGTACATCCTGGTGCGGGAGCGTATATCTGCGGTGAGGAAACAGCATTGCTCGAGTCGCTGGAAGGCAAACGTGGTAACCCAAGATTAAAACCACCTTTCCCTGCTGTGGCCGGACTGTATGCAGCCCCAACGGTGGTGAACAACGTGGAGACTATCACAGCGGTAGTTCCGATAATCAATTTTGGAGGCGATGAGTACGCGCAGATCGGCGTGGGCAAGAGCACAGGCACAAAACTGATCTCTGCCAGCGGCCACATCAACAAACCTGGTGTTTATGAGATTGAACTCGGTCTTCCGGTAGAAGAGTTTATATATTCCGACAAATATTGTGGCGGCATTTGGAAGGGACGCAAGCTAAAAGCCGTCGTGGCCGGCGGGTCGTCGGTACCGATCTTGCCAGCCCATCTGATATTAAAAAATGCGAAAGGCGAGCCGCGACTGATGACCTATGAATCTTTAGGTGAAGGTGGTTTTGTCAGCGGCACTATGTTGGGTTCCGGCGGTTTCATAGTAATGGATGAAACTGCCTGCATCGTTCGGAACCTATGGACTTTTGCGCGTTTTTATCATCACGAATCCTGCGGGCAATGCAGTCCTTGTCGCGAAGGTACGGGATGGATGGAAAAGGTCTTGCATCGCATTGAGCATGGTCACGGTAATTCGGATGACATCGATTTGCTGGTGGATGTGGCTAAGAAAATTGAAGGCAATACTATCTGTCCGCTGGGTGACGCAGCAGCGTGGCCAGTTGCCAGCGCTATTCGTCATTTCCGTGAGGAGTTTGAGTATCATGTGAAATACCCGGAGAAGGTAATGGACCCGAAGCATTTTGAAAAGGAACCGTTTAGATCGGAAACATTTGAAAGTGTTAATGTGTAGCACATTTTGCAATCACAATAGAAGATTATGGTTAAAGTAACAATAGATGGCGTTGAACTGGAAGTACCGGAAGGTACAACCATCCTCAATGCTGCCCGTCAAATTGGAGGAGACGTAGTACCTCCTGCAATGTGTTACTATACAAGCCTCAAGGATTCAGGAGGAAAATGCCGGGTATGCCTCGTGAGGGTAAGTCAGACCTCGACGAAGGATCCGCGGCCCATGCCTAAGCTTGTTGCTTCGTGTCGCACAAATGTGATGGATGGAATGGTTGTACAAAACATAACCTCGCCGGAAGTTTTGGAAGCGAGGAAAGGGGTCGTGGAATTTTTGCTGATCAATCATCCGCTGGATTGCCCCATTTGTGATCAGGCAGGCGAGTGTGATCTTCAAAACCTCGCATATGAACATGGTGCTGCAAAGACGCGTTACGAAGAGGACCGACGAACTTTTGAAAAGATCGACATCGGAGATAAAATCAAATTGCACATGACGCGGTGCATTCTCTGCTACCGCTGCACCTTTGTTGCGGATCAGCTTACCGACAAACGCGTTCATGGTGTGTTGGGGAGAGGTGACAAATCTGAAATCAGCACATACATACAGAACGCAGTCGATAACGACTATTCCGGAAATATGATTGACGTTTGCCCGGTCGGAGCACTTACGGATAACACATTTAGATTCAAAAGCCGCGTATGGTTCACCAAACCCCTAGACGCACATCGCGAATGCGATAAGTGTTGTGGTAAGGTCGTTCTGTTTATGAAAGGCGACGAAGTGCTGCGCGTCTCCGCACGCAAGGATCAGTATGCTGAGGTAAAGGAATTTATCTGCAACGAATGCCGCTATGACCACAAAAAGCTCAGCGATTGGACGATTGAGGGTCCGCGACAAATTGAACGGAATTCTGTAATATCGCAAAACCATTATGAGAGAACGGATCTCCTGAGATTAAAGCAGGAGATTGACCGGCAAATCCAATTTGAGAAAGGCAAACAGTTACCTCAAGCAAACCAATCTCTGACGACATGATTTCATTCCTTCTCTATAAAGCAATTCTTGTCGGGGTAATCTTTGCCATTACCCTGTTCGTTGCTGCGTATTCTACTTATGCGGAACGAAAGGTTGCGGCCTTCCTGCAGGATCGCATAGGTCCCGATCGTGCCGGACCTTTCGGAATACTGCAGCCTCTTGCAGATGGCTTGAAGTTTATCATGAAGGAAGAGATTATTCCAAACGTATCAAACAAGCTGTTGTTTGTGCTGGGACCCAGCATTGCAATGCTTACGGCGCTCATGGCTGGTGTGGTCATTCCATGGGGTGGTTCTCTCACGATAGGTAGTGAAACTTATAGTTTGCAGATCGTTGATTTGAATGTCGGTATCCTTTATGTTTTTGCCGTGGTTTCCATCGGCGTTTATGGTATCATGATCGGTGGTTGGGCGTCGAACAACAAGTTTTCGCTGTTGGGCGCGATACGCGCTTCCGCTCAAATGATCAGTTATGAAATCGGAATGGGTTTATCCATTATCGCGTTAATTATGATGACGGGAACGCTCAGCTTGCGGGAGATAGCCGAATTGCAGGCCGGAGGCGCGGGCAACAGCTGGAATTTTTGGAATGTGGTCTACCAGCCTGTGGGATTTCTTATTTTCCTTGTGTGCGCATTTGCCGAATGTAACCGAACGCCGTTTGATCTGCCGGAATGCGAAACCGAACTGGTAGGTGGATATCATACCGAATACAGCAGTATGAAACTGGGTTTCTATCTCTTTGCAGAGTACATCAACATGTTTGTTTCTTCTGCCGTGATTTCCACGCTTTACTTTGGAGGTTACAACTTTCCATTTATGAACAACTTAGGCCTCGATCAGAATCTGATTACCATCATCGGTACGGTTGTGCTCTTTGCCAAGATTGGATTTTTTATTTTCTTCTTCATGTGGATTCGCTGGACAATTCCACGGTTCCGCTATGATCAGCTGATGAACTTAGGATGGAAAATATTAATACCCCTTGCGGTGATCAATATTTTTGTCACCGGATTATTTGGAATTTTCTAGAGTATGTCGCCAACGGATAAACGATGTTAACAAACCGATCGAAATTAGTGGTTAAAAAGGAAATGACCTTCTGGGAGAAGATCTACCTTCCCGCAATTCTGAGTGGCATTTCCATAACCATCAGGCATTTATTCAGAAAGGGCGCCACGATTCGATATCCCGAAAAGAAGCGCGAAGTGAGCGAAGTATGGCGCGGGCAGCATGTACTGAAGCGGGATGAAAAAGGTGCTGAGCGTTGCACGGCATGTGGACTCTGCGCCGTTGCATGTCCCGCGGAAGCGATAACAATGGTGGCGGCTGAACGGAAAAAAGGCGAAGAAAAGTTATATCGTGAAGAGAAATACGCGTCGACCTACGAGATCAATATGCTGCGCTGCATCTTCTGCGGGCTGTGCGAAGAGGCGTGCCCGAAGGAAGCAATTTTTCTTACGGATAGGATTGTATCCACTGACTATGGACGAGATGAATTTGTGTATGGCAAGGATAAGTTGGTCGAACCGGTGGACAAACGGATTGACGTTTCAAAACGTCAGACGCCCGCCGTTCTTCAGTTTAAAAAACTTAAGCAGTTCAGCCATAACAAATAGACCAAGGTGACACTCAACTTATTTTACTTCTTGTCTTTCGTTGCAGTATTGTCTGCGTTGATGGTCGTTTTTTCAAAGAATCCTGTATATAGTGTTCTGTACCTGGTGATCACATTTTTTGCGATCGGGGGCCACTACATACTGATGAAAGCGGAATTCCTTTTTATCGTTCATTTGATCGTCTATGCCGGCGCCATTATGGTGCTGTTTTTATACGTGATCATGCTCTTGAATCTCAACAAGGAAACAGAGCCACATAAAAGTAACATCCTGAAATTCGCTGCGACAATTTGTGCGGGCCTGTTGCTGATGGTGTTTGTCGGATCGATGAAGGGGGCCGAGACTTTGACAAACGCGCGAGCTAATAATGAGACCATGATAGGAAATGTTAAGAATTTGGGAATGGTTTTGTTTACGGATTATTTGCTTCCGTTTGAAATCGCCTCAATCCTTCTCTTGACAGCTATGGTCGGTGTTGTGATGCTTGCCAAGTCGGAAAAAAAATGAACAATAACGCTTGACGAATTACGGTTAATTGAAATGATTCCAATAGAATATTATTTGTGGCTTGGCGCAGTGCTCTTTAGTATCGGGGTGTTGGGAGTGTTGTATCGTAGGAACGCCATTATCATTTTTATGTGCATCGAACTTATGCTCAATGCGGTTAATCTTATCATGGTCGCTTTTTCAAATTATCTAAATGATGCCGGCGGACAGGTATTTGTCTTTTTTATCATGGCGGTTGCCGCGGCAGAAGTTGCAGTCGGGCTGGCCATTTTGGTGATGACGTATAGGAACACGAAGTCGACCGATATTAACATCCTGAATCGCTTAAAATGGTAGATATAAAAGTGTTGATAAGCTGTATACCGTTGTTTCCATTGTTGGGATTTCTCGTCATTGGCCTGAACGTTCATAAACTTTCGCATAAGACGTCATCTTACGTAGCGTGCGGATCGGTGCTGATATCTTTTTTCCTTTCTATAATTGTGTTCGCCGAACTGCTAGGGTTGCCCCCTGATCAACGCTCGTTGAACGTGACAATCCTAAGGTGGATAAGTACGATGGGATTTTCTTCCAACATTGCTTTTCTCGTTGACCCTCTTTCTTCGGTTATGCTCCTTGTTATAACTGGCGTCGGTTTCCTGATACACGTCTATTCTATAGGATACATGCACGACGATGCAGGGTTTAGCAGGTTTTTTTCATACCTGAACTTATTTATTTTTTTCATGCTGTTGTTGGTTTTGGGTTCCAACTACCTGTTGATGTTTGTGGGATGGGAGGGAGTGGGATTGTGTTCGTACCTGCTGATCGGATTTTGGTTCAAGAACCATGATTACAATAAGGCGGCTAACAAGGCCTTTATCATGAATCGCATTGGTGACCTGGGTTTGTTATTGGGCGTCATCCTCATCTTCATCAATTTCGGAAGCATCGATTACGAAATGGTTTTTGCCAGCGCGTCTTCTGTGAATGTTACGACGTTGACGTGGATAACTGTTTTACTGTTTATCGGCGCCATGGGCAAGAGTGCGCAAATCCCGTTGTACACATGGCTTCCGGATGCAATGGCGGGACCAACGCCTGTCTCAGCATTGATTCACGCTGCAACAATGGTAACGGCGGGCGTGTACATGGTCGCGCGGAATAACATCTTGTACTCCCTTTCACCAGTTGCATTGCAACTTGTGCTTGTCGTCGGTCTCTGTACGGCTTTATTTGCTGCAACGATCGCGCTAATGCAAAACGATATTAAGAAGGTGCTGGCCTATTCAACGGTCAGTCAGCTGGGCTTGATGTTCGTAGCGTTAGGACTGGGAGCATATGCATCTGGTATTTTCCACATGGCCACTCATGCCTTTTTTAAGGCGTTGTTATTTCTAGGCGCGGGAAGCGTTATTCATGCATTGCAGGGTGAACAGGATATCCGGAGAATGGGAGGGTTGAAAAAATACCTGCCGGTTACGTATATGACATTCTTCATCGCCGTCCTCGCGATTTCCGGTATTCCTCCTTTTGCTGGCTTCTTCTCCAAAGATGAAATCCTGGCTCACGCCTTTGCGCAAAACCCGCTCGTCTGGGGTATTGCCTTACTCGCATCCTTGTTAACGGTATTTTACATGTTTAGACTTTTCTTTCTGACGTTTTTCGGAAACGCCAGAGCAGGGGAGGGCATTATGCATCATATTCATGAATCGCCAAAAAGCATGGCCGTACCGTTGATCGTGCTGGCCATTCTATCATTTATCGGCGGTTTTATGAATGTGCCAGGTGCTCTCGGCGGATCCACATGGTTGGCGGATTATTTGTCGCCGGCCTTTCACTCAGATTTTGCGGGCGAGCATCACCTCGATCATACTACAGAATATATGCTGATGGCCAGTGTCGTGGGATTGACCGTGATCGTGATTGCTGTGGCCTACCTGAATTTTGTAAAAAAGAAAAAAGTCCCCCTCGAAGACGGGCAACTGCGGGGCGCTGCAAGTATGGTTTATCATAAATATTATGTGGATGAGATTTATGATCGTACTGTTGTACGTCCGCTTCATTGGTTTGCCCGCATCGCAGATGATGTTATTGAAAAATTGGCCCTTGACAGGTTAATAAATTCCGTTGGTCAGTTGATCACGGGTAGCAGCAATGTGCTGCGGAAGGTTCAGAATGGAAGTATCGGATTTTATATTTTCGTGATGGTCCTGAGCATAATTGTGATTTTAACGCTCACTACGGTAGCTGAACTATGATGACAATTTTTTTGATATTTTGGCCCCTCGTCATTGCGTTAGGAATATTTGCGTTCAAGCCTGCGAACGCGAAGCTGGTTGCTTTTGTATCTGCGCTTGTAGAACTGGCCGTTTGCTTATTCATGTTCGTCGGGTTTGACAGTCGAAATGCAACAGCGTGGAACTATCAAATCCCCTGGGTGCCATCGCTTGGAATAAATTTCAGCGTAGGTATGGACGGCATCAGTTTTTTACTGGTGTTGCTTACAACGGGCTTAATGCCTTTTATCATCCTGTCGTCATTCAAAACCCCAAATCAAAAGCCAGCAGACTTCTATGCGCTGATGCTGCTAATGCAGATGGCGCTTGTGGGGGTATTCACAGCGTTGGATGGCTTTCTTTTCTATGTGTTCTGGGAAATGGCGCTTATTCCAATTTATTTCATATGCCTGATATGGGGCGACGAAAACCGGGCGCCGGTTACATTTAAATTTTTTGTCTACACGCTCGCTGGAAGTTTATTTATGCTTATGGCGTTGCTGTATCTATACTACCAGACGCCGGGTGCCCATACCTTCGATATTCAGGCCTTATATAAGGCCGGGCGCGCACTCTCATCTGCTCAGCAGGGCGTAATCTTTTGGGGATTGTTCCTGGCATTCGCAATTAAAATGCCGGTGTTTCCATTCCATACGTGGCAACCCGATACCTATACGGTGGCACCCATGGAGGGCACCATGCTTTTGTCGGGCATAATGCTGAAAATGGGTTTCTATGGACTGATCCGGTGGCTCTTGCCGGTAGTCCCGCTAGGGGTGCACGAATGGGCGCTGACCGCCGTGGTTCTTTCAGTAATTGGAATCGTCTATGCGTCTATTATTGCAATTAACCAAAAGGATTTCAAGCGATTGATCGCTTACGCCTCTATTGCGCACGTTGGCTTGATCTCCGCGGGTGTATTAACGTCAAGTAAAATTGGCTTGCAAGGTGCATTAATTCAAATGCTGAGTCACGGCATTTTAGCATTTGCCCTGTTCTATATCTGTGAGATCATATCCACCAGGGCAAGTACCAGGACTATCTCCTCTTTGGGCGGAATTCGGGTGGGTGCTCCGATTCTCACCACGGTCTTTGTTGTTGTGATATTGGGAACAGTTGCTCTGCCCTTTACGAGCGGCTTTGTTGGAGAATTCCTGTTGTTGAATGCGTTGTTTCAATATAACTATATCCTGGGAGCATTGGGCGGCCTTACGATCATATTGGGAGCCGTTTACATGCTCCATGCTTTTCAGTATATGATGCTCGGAAAGCATAGCCCGCAGGCGTCGAGGGTCTCGGACCTCACCCGTCATGAAAAAATTGTTTTGTACCCAATTGTGATTTTAATATTTATGATCGGAATATATCCCGATCCATTGTTGCAGATTTCGGAAGTTGCAGTGGCTGATTTGCTTGAAGGATTTTCCAACTTTTCCGCTAAGGTAAAATAGTATGAATGCTCTATTGATCGTATGTGGACTGGGTTTTATCTCGCTGCTCTCGGAAATATTTAATCTGAAAAAAGGGCTGCATGTCGTGGTGGTGCTCGGGTTGATTGGCGCTGCGCTCACATTTGTTGGAGATTTAAACGTTACGACCCGCTACTTCAGCAACATGCTGATTTTTGACCGGTTTTCCGTCGTGTTCAGCAGTTTGATTATTACAGTTGCCGCGGCCTGGTTTTGCATTGCCCGATCGTATTTTGTTGGCGATACGCACCAGACCGATCGAACCGCGCTGGTAGCCTTCACCGTTGTCGGCGGAATCATGATGGTATCCTTTCATAACATGGCGATCCTGTTTCTAGGGATTGAAATACTTTCAATCGCACTATATGTTCTGGCCGGCAGCAATAAAGAAAGCTTTTTTTCAAATGAGGCTGCGTTCAAGTACTTCATTATGGGCTCATTCGCGACCGGATTTTTACTGATGGGAATAGCGCTGGTTTACGGCAGTACAGGTTCATTCGACATCGCCGTGATTTCCAACCACGTGGCCTCAAATAGAGCTGCATTGCCGGGCTTTTTCTATGTTGGTTTATTTTTACTGCTTATTGGTATCTCTTTTAAAATCTCAGTAGTACCGTTTCATTTTTGGGCACCCGATGTATATGCGGGCTCTCCAACGCTAATAACGGCGTTTATGTCCACCGTTGTGAAGATCGCTGCGGTTGGTGCTTTTTATAAGATCTTTGCCCAATGCTTTTTGTCGGTTCAGGCCTCTGTATCAGGCACGATCATGGTAATCATCATACTTACCCTTCTGGTTGCAAATATTACCGCCGTATATCAGAGTAATGTTAAAAGAATGCTGGCGTACTCAAGTGTTGCTCAGGTGGGCTATATTTTGTTGGGGTTGATTTCGGATAGTGCGATGTTTGAAGGACCTCTGTTCTATTATCTTGCTTCCTATGCGGCAACATCGTTGATTGCATTTGCGATTTTAGAGAGGGTTGAGTCGACTAAAGGCACCAGCACGCTTGACGCCTTTGCGGGGCTCTACAGCAAAAATCCATTTGCGGCGTTTTGCATGTCCATCGCGCTGCTATCGTTGGCCGGGATACCACCATTTGCCGGTTTCTTTGCAAAATATTCCGTGCTGTCGATAGCAATAGGCGCGAACCATCTCGAAATGGTGGTGATAGCCATCATCACATCTTTGATTGGCGTCTACTATTATTTTAAACCTGTGATGGCCATGTTCACACCAAACGCTTCGGTTGAAGTAGTTTTCAACACGGGTGAAAAATTCATCATCGGGTTGCTAACTTTGCTGGTCATATTAATGGGTCTCCTTCCCGATAAACTGATCAGCATTCTGGGCTAGACAACCTGTGCTGAATCTATATTGTTGGCTTGCTTTTTCTGCCATTATCTAATATATTCAATCGTTTGAAACTTATACTGCTATGGGAAAGGTAAGGGATATTTTAAAAGTGAAAGGCAATAATGTCTTTTCTGTCGAGCCCTCCATTATGGTCTACCAAGCCATACAACTAATGTGCGAAAAAAATATTGGTGGATTGCTTATTGTAAATGATGGTCATCTTGAAGGAATATTTACCGAGCGCGATTATGCGAGGAAGCTGATATTGAAAGGCAAGTCCTCCAAAAACACGCCGATCAGTGAGCTCATGACCAAAGATCCTATCACGATCACGCCCGATACTTCCATAGAAGATTGTATGGGACTCATGACGGGAAAATTCATCCGACATTTGCCCGTTGTAGAAGCCGGCCATCTGGTCGGCCTTATTTCAATTGGCGATGTAGTTAAGCACATTATCGAGGAACAGAAAGACATTATAGAATATCTGGAGAATTACATATCCAGATAATTAACGCTTTGCTCAAAAATTTAAAAGCCGGCTGGTTAAGCGCGTAAGGATATTGGAAAAGGTAACCCGCTTTTTGCTAAAATATATTTTTTAAATTTTGCTGAAATCGCAACTCCAAAGGGAGCAGGGAGTCCAGATCTGGTTTTTTAAGAAGTTGACTGTCAGCTATTTGCAAGTGCGGTGATTTGCTCCGCCCCTTTATGATTTCAATCATTTTAAAAGTCGACTTTCATCATAATCAGAGTTTTCCGATTCCATTAAGTTTGCTTCTACCAATACAAAAATTATTTACGAATTAATCTCATAGTTATGGCAAATTTCGTCGCACCTGGTAAATGTAGATTCTGCCAGGCACCTTTGGAGCACACCTTTGTTGATTTGGGCATGTCACCACTATGCCAAGATCACGTAAAGCCAGATGAACTCAACAGGATGGAGCCGTTTTATCCCCTC
>DASUTP010000608.1:0-9153 GCA_036374515.1 Chryseolinea sp.
AGTCGCGCGAGGAGTTTTTTAGACTCAAACGATTTTGAAGTATATGAATTGCCAATGCAGGAGATCAAAAAAGAAATTCCTTCCGCCATTCTGTACTTCCCCGTCCTACTACTAAATACCATTAGGTTCTTTTCTCTTGTAAACCGGGTGAAAGCTGACCTTATCGTATCCAATGACTTGTACAATCTAATCCCGGCGCTATATCGATTTCTTGGGGGGAAAGTCCCATACGTTGTCTACGTCAGGTTTTTGCCGTCAAAATTTCCAAAGCCGCTTGTAAAGTTCTGGTGTTTTTGGCACGTGCGGTTTGCCAGTCATACAATAGCCGTTTCCAAAGCGGTCATGGATCAGTTGCCCTACCGGGAGAAAGTCACCATAATCGGCGGCGAACTGCCCGAATCACACAGTGAATTTAGGCCTTCTACCTCAACACGCATCCTGTATCCAGCCAATTACATCAAGGGAAAGGGACATGAGTTTGCACTTCAAAGCTTTTCGCGCATCAGCAAGAAGTTTCCCGAATGGAAGTTGAAATTTGTTGGAAGCGACATGGGCTTGAAGAAAAACCATGACTTCAAGGAGAAGCTGGAACAACTAGCGAAAAGCCTTGATCTCGGGACGCAGGTTGAGTGGCATACTTTTGCGGAGAAGATCGACGAAGAATACAAAAGCGCCGCCATCGTCCTCAACTTTTCCGAATCTGAATCTTTTTCCCTTACCTGTCTCGAAGCAATGTTTTACGGAAGACCCGTGATCGCTACCCGTAGTGGCGGCCCGGCAGAAATTATCGACCATGAAGAATCCGGAATTCTGGTCGATGTGAAAGACATTGCTGCCATGGCGGAAGCCCTCGACAAACTCATCAGCAATCCCGAAAAGCGAGACCGGATGTCCCGAATCGCCTATGAGCGGGTCAGACAAAAGTTTTCCCACGAAAATACCATAGCAAAACTAGGTCTAATCTATAAAGCAGCCTTAAAAGATTATTAGCTGTCGTTGTTTTAAACTGCATTTCTTCCAAATATTTCTAAAATTATTATAATTTTGACAGAATTTTATTTGGACTAACCCTCTATGAAAACACAGAAACTCGATAATACCGATCGCAAAATCCTTGAGATCCTTCAGGCAAATTCAAACATTACCAACGCTCAGCTCGCGAAAGAGATCGGACTCTCCCCTGCCCCCACCCTGGAACGCGTGAACAAACTTGAAACGTCAGGGATAATTAAAAGCTACCACGCTGTCGTTGACGCCGGCAGCGTCGGCCTTGGGGTCAGCACGTTTGTTATGGTCACATTAAAAGGTCATAACAAAGAAAATATTGAAAAATTTATCAAGGCGATCAAAAGCATTAATGAAGTAATCGAATGTCACCACATAACCGGTGCAGGAGACTTCATTCTGAAAATTGTAGCCGCCGACATTGCCGCCTATCAGCAGCTCATGCTGGAACAAGTTTCAAACATCGAAGTAGTAGACAGCCTGCAATCGCTGGTAATTCTTTCTACATTTAAAGATAGCCGCTCGCTGCCCATTCCGAATTAGTTTTTAGTTTGGTTCAAAATTAAAGTTTCTGGATTGACTTAAGTTATAGATATGGTTGCTGATAAGACACTAATACTCGACAAGCGTCAGGTGAAACAGAAGATCAGGCGGATGGCCTACGAAATCTATGAGCATAATTTCAAGGAGAAAGGAATTATTGTCGCGGGGATCGAAGGGCAAGGTTATATCCTGGCAAAGCTTCTGGCAAAGGAAGTCGAAAATTTTTCACCACTTGAGGTTAAGCTTGTGAAAATAAGTCTCGACAAACTCGCTCCCCAGCAAGGAGATGTGACGTTGGATTGTGATCTCAAAGAATTAAAGAAAAAGTGCATCATCCTCGTTGATGACGTGTTGAATACCGGACGAACATTTGCCTACGGCATGAAACCGTTCCTGACCATCGAAGTAAAAAAAATTGAAACAGCAGTGTTGGTCAATCGCAGCCATACCTTGTTCCCGATATATCCACAATATACGGGTTATGAATTGGCAACCACCCTCAAAGATCATGTAGAGGTAAATCTCAGCGATGAATCGGTTTATTTAGTTTAGCGCTCCAGGCTCAAAGTCGGTCCGCTCATCGCCATCCGACCACCTGTAACTTCAAACTCGAAACCTTCAACTCGAAACTAAAAATGTCGACGCATAAATCTGAAATTAAACGAATCACTACCCACCAACTCCGGGAGATGAAAAACCGCGGAGAAAAAATTGCCATGCTTACCGCCTACGATTTCAGCATGGCAAAGATCATCGACGGCGCTGGCATCGATATAATTTTAGTGGGTGATTCTGCTTCTAACGTCATGGCTGGGCATGAAACGACGCTGCCGATCACGCTCGATCAAATGATCTATCATGCTGCTTCGGTGGTGCGTGCGGTCAAACGATCTCTCGTGATCGTTGATCTGCCCTTTGGCACTTACCAGGGTAGTTCCGGCGAAGCGTTAAGGTCGTCGATCAGAATCATGAAAGAATCTGGAGCTCATGCTGTAAAACTTGAGGGCGGAGGCGAGATAAAAGAGTCAGTCGACCGTATACTTAGTGCTGGTATACCCGTAATGGGCCACCTTGGACTTACACCCCAGTCCATCTACAAATTTGGCACTTATACCGTGAGGGCAAAAGAAGAACAGGAAGCAAATAAATTGATGGAAGACGCACAGATGCTGGAAAAATGCGGATGCTTTGGTATCGTGCTGGAAAAAATTCCCGCGAATCTTGCAAAAAAAGTTTCACAGTCAATTGCCATACCTACCATCGGAATCGGCGCCGGGCCGGACACCGACGGACAGGTCTTGGTTATGCAGGACATGTTCGGAATATCGAAAGAATTTAAGCCTCGCTTTTTGAGACGGTACGCTGACTTGCACACGATCATGACAGAAGCAGTTATCAAATACATCGCTGATGTCAAATCGAATGACTTCCCGAACGAATCGGAAAAGTATTGACAATTCCGAGTACTTAGCGCATACGAACGCCGCAGAATTACCTCGAGGCGATCGCTAAGCTGAGACTTAACTTATAACATTTCATTGGCCAGGTTTGCCAACTCAGAACGTTCACCTTTTTCCAACGTAATATGAGCGTAAAGCTCGTGATCCTGTAACCGGTCAATAAGTGTGGACAAACCGTTGCTTTGAGAATCAAGATAGGGTGTATCGATCTGATAGATATCTCCCGTGAATATAATTTTCGTATTCTCTCCCGCCCGGGTGATTATCGTTTTTACCTCATGTGGTGTAAGGTTCTGCGCTTCATCCACAATAAAACATATATTCGACAGGCTGCGCCCGCGGATATAGGCAAGTGGGGTGATCATCAATTTCTCCTGATTGACCATTTCGGTAATGCGCGAAAACTCCTTGTCCGTTTCGCTATATTGATTTTGAATAAATTTCAGATTGTCCCACAACGGTTCCATATAAGGATTTACCTTCGACTTAATATCGCCCGGAAGGTACCCGATGTCTTTATTGCTCAAAGGCACAATGGGCCGTGCAAGATATATTTGCTTATACTCTTTCTTTTGCTCGAGGGCAGCGGCCAAAGCAAGAAGTGTCTTCCCGGTACCCGCAACACCCTGTATAGAAACCAACTTTATTTCTGGCTTCAGCGCGGCATGAATTGCAAAGGTCTGTTCGGCATTTCTTGGCTTGATTCCGTAAACAGACCGCTTCTCCACGTGCTCGAGCATTTCATTCAATGGATTGTAGTATGCCAACGCCGATTTTTTTCCGCTCTTTAAAATGTAATAGTGATTTTTTACGGGCGTCATCGTGTTGAGCAACTCACCCGGGGGACAATAACCTTTTTCATACAGGAGATTGATCATATTTGCATCAACCTCTTCAACAATTGTTTTGCCGGTGTAGAGGGATGAAATGTTTTGAACCTTGCCCGTGGTATAGTCTTCTGACTGCAGACCAAGCGCTTTGGCCTTCAAGCGCAGATTTACATCCTTTGAAACTAAGATTATTTTTCGATCCTTTGACTCCTTCTGCAGTTGGAGCGCGGAATTGAGAATTCTGTGATCCGGCTTTTCCTCATTAAAAATTTTATTGGCATCAATGGCACTTTTCGTGTCCATTAAAACTTTAAAGTGGCCTTTGGTCTTTCCATTTATCGGATTCCAGTTGTGAAGCATCTGGCCCTTGGCCAGCTTATCGATGAGGCGAATAAATTCGCGGGCCTCAAAATTTTTTGTGTCGTTTCCTTTTTTGAAATTATCCAATTCCTCCAGCACCGTGATCGGAATACCTACGTCATGTTCATCGAAGTTAAGAATGGAATTGTGTTCATAAATAATAACAGACGTGTCGAGTACGAATACCTTCTTTTCCTTTTTCGTTTTTGCCATGCGCACAAAGAACTTGGTTTACGAAATGTAATGAATGGAAATGAAAAACCGTTAGAAGTTACGCAGAATTTTATCGTACCCCGAAGGTGATGGGCGTTAGCCACTTGTTTTTTAACTGAGGAGCACTGACAACTTTTTCATGGGAAAAAGAAATGTTCAGCAAGGAAAAGTTCTCATCGAACGGCATACAGGTCTCCCTTTTCATGTGGTATGATTTTTAAAACATTGGCAAGCACCAGTAAGATCAATTTCCGGGATGCGTATAAACGGTTCAAACCGCTCAGAGCAATAAACTCCTTTAGCGTGATTACCTTTTTCTCATCGAGATATTGCATGAGAAATTTTTCATGTTCTCCAAAATGAAAGCGTATATCCTTCATGCGTTGCTTTCGCTTTACAATCTCCCGCAATTCCCTGCTGGCCTTAATGCTTTTGTCGTCTACCCGCACAAAGGACTCTTTAATCTTTTTTTCATCAACTATGTAATGTGGCTTTCGGTTGCTTTCAGCAACGGCGTATTGAATCACAGTTCTCGCATTGGCTATGGGAATTAACGTGACGTTATATTCCAATGGCGGCTTTACTTTTTTCAGCGCGGCAGACATCACGTGCAATTCGTCTTCAGGATATTTCAGGCCCGGGAGACTTCCGTCATCGCCAATGCCGATCAGGAGAATACCTCCCTTCGTGTTTGCAAATGCGATCATCTCCCGCACTATTTTTTCAGGAAAGGCAGCCTTTCGTTTGAACTCCAGCGACTCTCCCTCTCCTTTCGAAACCAAAAGCCGCAGCTGTTGGACCTGTCTGGGATCTAACGAAAAAAATTCATGTGCTTTCATGTGGCGATAAGAAGTAACCTGCCTGTGCCGTAAAAATTTTCGAAGCGTTTAAAATTTTCTCCTTCCCATTATTTCATCGTCTTCGTCACTATCTTCATCTGGTTTAGGCAGCGTAAACATGCTGCTTAATAGATCTTTGAATTGAAGGCCCGCTGTCAGCGAATGCTTACTGATCAAACTAAATTCCGCCAGCCCATGGAGGGCAAATTCCATAAGAAACAACGTGGTGGCCGTATCCTGGTTCGGATGAAATTCTTTGACCAGCTCCCTTAAGCCAGGTATGGCATTCACCTGCTTTTCAAACTCCGACTGACCCATGTCGTGCAATAAGTCTACAGTATTACCCTCACCAAACCAGTTTGAAATTTTTTTATACGGACTTTTTTCTTTCTGTTTTCTAAACTTATCCGGATCCGGGAAATAACTTACGAACTGCGTTCGCAGCGCTTTGCCGACGAGGTTCTGAGCAACAATGCCCGGTCCCTCTTGCTCTCCCTCATATACCAACTCCACTTTTCCGGTGATGGCAGGAATTACGCCGACAAAATCCAGAATTCTGATCTGCGCGCTTTTTTCATGATTCAAAATACTCCGTCTTTCAGCGGCAGCGACGAGATTTTCATAGGCTGAGATGGTAAGGCGGGCCGATACACCACTTTTTGAGTCTACGAATTCACTCTTTCTCGCCTCAAAAGCAATTTGCTCGATCAGATCTTTGGCAATTTCATTGATGGAAACCAGCCTTCGCTGCTCCGCTTTCAAACGCGCTTCCTGTTGCGTAATGTGTTTGCCGATTTCGAGTGTCTTCGGATAATGTGTGATTATCTGGCTGTCGATTCGATCTTTCAGCGGAGTTACAATACTTCCCCGATTGGTGTAATCTTCCGGGTTAGCCGTAAACACAAACTGAATGTCCAACGGCATGCGGATCTTAAATCCACGTATCTGTATATCTCCTTCCTGCAAAATGTTAAACAATGCAACCTGGATCCGCGCCTGAAGGTCTGGCAATTCATTAATAACAAAAATGCTGCGGTTCGACCGTGGTATCAAACCAAAATGAATAACGCGTTCATCGGAGTAAGGAAGTTTTAACGTTGCTGCTTTGATAGGATCGACGTCACCAATCAAATCAGCGATCGATACGTCTGGCGTTGCTAACTTTTCAGAGTAACGCTCGTCACGATGCAGCCAGCTTAACGGTGTTGCATCACCCATTTCCCGGACTTTGTCGCGGCCATATCGCGAGATGGGTTCCAGTGGATCATCATTCAACTCAGAGCCTTCAATGATTGGTATATATTCATCCAATAGGTTTACCATCAGACGCGCCAATCTTGTTTTTGCCTGCCCGCGCAAGCCGAGAAGGTTAATGTCGTGGCCTGCAAGTATCGCCCGTTCAAGATCTGGAATTACTGTTTCCTCATACCCCCAGATCCCTTCAAACACCGTTTGTTTGTTTCTTAACCGGCTGATGAGATTGTCGCGAAGTTCTTCTTTGATCGACTTTGACTTGTAACCCGAATTCTTGAGTTGTGTGAGTGTTTTTATTTTTGCGTGATCCATCAATTAACTTATTTAAACTTAAAATGTATTAACCGCCAGTGTTCCCCATAGACCACTGACTATCAACGGCGGGCAGCCTACAAATTTTTTCTTCGAGTCCTTTTAAAATCCTCAAATATCAGGTTGCCCAGTCCTTCCAGACTGCTATAATATGCATTCCCGTTATTCGCCTTTGTAAAATCGCGGACAAATGCTTTTAAATATGGATCAGTGGCGATCATGAATGTTGTAACCGGCACTTTCAGCTTTCTTAATTGGCCTGCAAGGTTTAAAGTTTGATTTAAAATTTTAGGATCAAGGCCGAATGCATTCTTATAATATTTGATCCCCTGTTTGATACAGGTAGGTTTACCGTCGGTGATCATAAATATCTGCTTGTTGGAATTTTTCCGGCGCCGCAAGATATCCATCGCCAACTCCAGACCAGCAACCGTATTGGTGTGATAGGGTCCAACCTGGAGATACGGCAGGTCTTTGATTTCAATTTGCCATGCATCATCGCCAAATACCAAAATGTCTAAAGTGTCTTTAGGATATTTTTTGGTGATCAGTTCTGCCAACGCCATGGCTACCTTCTTTGCTGGGGTTATCCGGTCCTCCCCATATAAAATCATTGAATGAGAAATGTCGATCATCAAAACAGTAGAGGTTTGCGTCTTATACTCCGCCTCCATGACTTCCAGATCTTCCTCCGTCATGAAAAAATTGTCCAGCCCGTGATTGATCTGTGCGTTTCGCAGTGAATCGGTCACCGAGATTTGCTCCAGCGTATCTCCGAATTCATAGTCGCGATGTTCCGTAGTTTGTTCGTCGCCCCTCCCGCTATGATGGGTATTGTGCTCACCAGATTTTGTCTTTTTCAGTTTGCCAAAGATCTCCTCCAGCGCCGATTGCCTTAATCGTTGCTCACTTTTAGCATTTAGTTTAAATTCTCCTTTCGGACCTTCGTCTGTGATGTAGCCGTTCTTCTTAAGATCTTCAATAAAATCACCTATACCATATTTATCGTTCGTCAGTCCATACTGACGGTCTACTTCGGTGAGCCATTGCAACGCTTCAGCAACGTTGCCGGCGGTGACCAGCACCAATTGCATGAATATTTTAAGCAGCTTGTCAAAGTCGCTTTTGGCTTTTTCAGGAGGCGGGGTATAGCGAGAAAATCTGTAACCTAGCATGTCGGCATCACTTGTTCATACTTAACCCTTTATTTCAGTATTCTGTTCCAATCCTTATTCTCCATAAAGACCTGCGGAACCAGGTTAGCGACTGAATAATTCAAACCGAAAATACTGATTAACTTCCGGATAAAAACAAAATTGCTACGAAAGGCGCGTATAATAAAGAGGCGCCGGATCTCCTTTCCGAAAGCTCAGCGGGAAAGCTTTTTTTCTTTCATGGTACCATAGATATAATCCCAAAGGGGAGACGAAACGCCGTAAATCATTTCGCCATTTTTATAGTGATGGGTTCCATGGTTGATCCACAAGCTTTTAAAGAAATTTTTCGGTGGCGCAAACGCGTGAACCATGTAATGAATACCCAGGTAAGCCGCGTAGCCCACGATAAATCCCGGCAGGAAAGCAAATGCAAAATCACCCATCGCCACTCTGAACAGCAATAATAAAATTGTTGCTATGGTGACGCTTAAAAGCGGTGGCATTGCAAGTCTGTCTTTGTCTTTCGGAAACTCATGATGGACGCCGTGAATCATGTACTGTATCTTAGCCCTGGCGTCGGAATATGTTTTCATGTGGAATACATACCGATGCACCACATACTCAACCCAGGTAAATGCGATCACGCCCAGTATAAAAAGTCCTATGGTGGTGCCGGCCGAAAGTGATGTATGTGTTATGCTCCAGGCCAGCAAGGCGGCTGCAAAAACGGCAAAGATCGCTAACGGTACCGCAATGTGCGTGCGCGAAAGCTTTTCCAGGACGGGGTTCTCAAAGAGCTTTTGACTGCCTTTATTTTTGGGTACTATTTGATTCGCCATAACTAAGGTAAAATTATGATTTCTGAACGGTTTTACGTCATGTGCTTTGCTTTGGATGCGGCTTTTTCCAGTATCTTATGATAATAATTTTCATAAAGGGGGAGAATCTTGCTGATATCGAACTCCTTAGCGCGCTTCAGGGCATTCTCCTTAAAGGCTGGCAAATTATTTTTGTCGAGGATGAACAGGGCATTTTTCGTCATGCTTTCCACGTCGCCAACCGGACTCATAAAGCCTGTGACCCCCTGTACCATAAGCTCGGGCAGTCCACCGGCATCTGAACTGACGACAGGAACCTCACAAGCCATCGCCTCAAGGGCCGCCAGGCCAAAACTTTCTTT
>DASUTP010000609.1:0-2190 GCA_036374515.1 Chryseolinea sp.
TGCCAAACAGGAATCTATCGACACCATTTTGCGGTACGTCGACGCTAAAGAGGAGGGCATTGTTGACAAAGTATATGTCACAGGTTGCTTATCGCAACGGTATAAAGATGATCTCGAAAAGGAGATCCCGAACGTTGATGCCTGGTTTGGAACGCGCGATTTATCGAGAATGTTAAAGGTGTTCAATGCAAATTACAAGCAGGAACTGATCGGCGAGCGGATCCTCACCAATCCCAGCCACTTTGCTTATTTGAAAATCTCCGAAGGATGTGACCGGCCATGCTCCTTTTGTGCCATTCCATTGATGCGTGGTGGGCACGTTTCCAAGCCGATGGAACAATTGGTTTTGGAGGCCCAAAATCTCGCCAAACAAGGAACGAAAGAGTTGCTGCTGATCGCTCAGGATTCTACCTATTACGGTCTGGATCTTTACAAGAAAAGGAACCTGGCTGAATTGCTGCAGAGATTGTCTGATGTGAACGGAATTGAATGGATACGGCTGCATTATGCATTTCCCGCCGGCTTTCCTGTGGATGTGTTGGATGTCATGGCGCAGCGAAGCAATATCTGCAACTACCTTGACATCCCGCTGCAACACGCCTCCAGCCGGATGCTTCAAGCGATGAGGCGAGGCATTACCCGGGAAAAGACGGAAGCGTTGCTCGATAGTATCAGAACAAAAGTGCCCGGAATTGCCATTCGTACTACGATGATTGCCGGTCATCCGGGAGAGTCTCAGCAAGACTTTGAAGAGTTGCTAGATTTCGTTGAAAGATCTCGATTTGACAGACTGGGGGTATTTACCTATTCACACGAAGATAATACCCATTCATTTACAATGGTGGATGACGTTCCGGATGATGTAAAACAAGAACGCATGGAGGCTGTAATGGAACTTCAGCAAAGCATTTCGCTTGATCTCAACAGAAAAAAGATCGGACAAACTTTTAAGGTAATGGTTGATCGCAAAGAAGGAAGAAATTTTATAGGAAGAACGGAATCTGACTCACCGGAAGTTGACAATGAGGTGATCATCGAAACCGACGAATACCTTAGAATTGGAGATTTTGTAAACGTAACGATAAAAGCGGCCTCTGAATTTGATTTGACGGGAGAGGTCACGTCGAGCGCCCACATAAAATCCTGAACCTAATGTATAAATTGCCGTTATTCGGTTTATGGTTTTAAGAAAATCCACCAACTTTTGTTTTTACAATGCAGCTTGATAAAATCGCCTTGGCGGAAACACACGCATTTAACAATTTCTTCCTGGATTATGTCGAGCAAAAAGAATCTCTAACCCCCTATTATAACCGTTATCCGTCCCTGGAAAATTTCGAAGCTCAAATTGCCGAGAAATCATCGTTTCCCCAAGAGCATCGTGACGTATTAGTGGACGTCCTTCAAAGCCAGTATGACGGTGTCGAGCTTCCCCAACGGGCTGCCGAGAACATTTCCCTGCTGAGGAACAAAAAAACATTCACCATTACCACCGGGCATCAGCTCAATATTTTTACGGGGCCGCTGTATTTTATTTACAAAATTGTAACGGTGATCAATGCGTGCAAAAAGTTGAAGGCGAAATATCCGGAATTTGATTTTGTGCCGCTTTTCTGGATGGCGACTGAAGATCATGATTACGAAGAAATAAAGTATTTCAACCTGTATGGAACAAAATATTTGTGGGAAACGGACCAAACCGGCGCGGTCGGCAGGTTTGATGTTAAAGGACTGGATACTTTGGCCAATGAACTTCCGGGAGAGGTAAACATCTTTAAGAAAGCTTACAAGAAGGGCAGGACGCTTAGCCAATCCGTTAGGCACTATGTCAATGAATTATTTGGCCGTGAAGGCTTGGTGATACTGGATGCTGACGCTCGTCCCCTCAAGGGTTTGTTCCGGGAAGCCATGGAGCGCGATATTCTCGATCAGGCAAACAAATCACTTGTTGACAATACGAATGCAGAACTTGAGGATCTTGGGTATAAAACACAGGTATTTTGCAGGGATATTAATTTTTTTTATTTGGACAATGGTATCCGAAACCGGATCGAAAGGGCGGGCGATGAATTCAGGGTTGTCGACACTGAGCTATCATTTTCAACCGACCAAATAAAAAAGTTGATTCGTGACGAACCGGAAAAATTCAGCCCGAATGTAATACTACGGCCGTTGTACGAGGAAACTATT
>DASUTP010000610.1:0-4285 GCA_036374515.1 Chryseolinea sp.
CCGATAAATTGAGAAGAAAACAGATATGATAAGCCAGGATGGTGCTGCCAATAAGTTATAAGACTCCGGAGCAGATCGGGTCTTCTCAGCAAAGGGCTATCATTAGGTGTAATGCCGCCGATAGTGATATGGTTACCTCCACCTGTACCTGTATGTTTTCCATCAAGCATGAATTTTTCGCTGCTGAGTCGCGATAGCCTGGCCTGCTCAAATAGCACATCATAGTTATTGACAAGCTCTTTCCAACTTTTTGCGGGATGAATGTTGACCTCAAGAACACCGGGATCCGGTGAAAGGGAAAGTTTTGTGATCCTGTTGTCACGTGGCATTTCATACCCCTCGATGACGACTTTCAATTTCAGTTTCCCGGCTGTCTGCTCAATGCAGGCCAACAAATCCATATAATGCTCTGCGTAGCTGAGCGGCGGCATGAAAATGTGGATTTTACCTCCGCGAACTTCAATGCACAAAGCTGTTTTTATGGCAAATTGCTCAAACAATGGATTCACAACGGTATCAGCATCGGTCACGGCTTTTTTTGGCTTCGTCTTTTTTTGTTCTTCCTCATCGTCGTCAACCTTCACTGAAAAAAATTCGCGTGGAATTTCTGCATTCTGCATCGGACTATCATAGCGCTGCTGGACGGTGGCGTGAAAATCAGCAAGGACGGGCAACTCTTCAAAAGTGCTTCGTTCAACTTTTCGTTGCTGTTTATGGGGCGGAACGTATAACAACGATTTTAACGGAAGGCGTAGTCCCGCAGGCGAGTTACCCGGAATTAGTATCAGCCGGTCATTTCTAAAATTCCACCTGCATGAGATCCATCTGTTTGACCAATGATTCCATTCCAGCGGAATAACGAATGCTACTGGTTTGTCCAACCCATGCGCTAAAATTTCTGCAAGCTTCTTGCGTTCAAGCGAATCCTGGAGGTTGACCTTATATGGATCCAAATTAGCAGGGACCTTACCCTCTTCCCATAAAAAATACAAGGCATCCTCAAAGGCTGGATGCACCGCCTCCTCTCCGATGTTGAGGAACCGGGTTAATGTGGAGGCGAATCGGTTAGCATCATCCTTGTTATTGACGCCATCGCTTTCATCCAGGTCCAACAGGTTATCATTTTTCCATACCGGGTATCCGTCGTTGCGCCAAACGGCGGAATACTGCCATCTGGGCAACGGTTCCCCTGGGTACCATTTGCCGGTGCTCTTATGTATAAATCCGCCCGGCCCAAAAGAATTTTTCAGCCGTGAGATCAACTGCAATCCAAGCGTCCTTTTGTGAGGACCGTCAGCCGCAGTGTTCCATTCGCGCGCCTCCATGTCGTCAACAGAAACGAAGGTCGGCTCCCCACCCATGGTAAGCCGCACGTCGCCTTGAAGAAGGTCTTCATCGACCTTGTTGCCTACAGCTAAAATTGAAGCCCATTGTTCTTCGCTATATGGTTTTGTAACACGGGGATCTTCATGGATGCGAAACACCTCGTTCTTGTAACTGAACGTAACTTCGCACTGGTCGGTCATTCCGGTTACGGGTGCAGCGCTTGCGGGATCCGGCGTGCAGCATAAAGGAATATGCCCTTCGCCGGCGAACAGCCCTGACGTTGGATCGAGCCCGATCCATCCGGCGCCCGGTACGTAGACTTCAGCCCATGCATGAAGGTCCGTAAAATCCTCAGTGGTTCCCGACGGCCCGTCCAGCGCCTTGGTATCCGCTTTGAGTTGAACCAGGTATCCTGATACAAAACGTGCCGCCAGACCTAACTTTCTAAGCAGTTGAACCAACAGCCAGGCCGAATCACGACAGGAGCCGCTCTTGAGAGAAAGCGTTTGATCACAACTTTGAATGCCTGGCTCCAGCCGGATGGTATAATTTACCCGCTTTTGTATTTCCTGATTGAGGCTGACCAGGAGATCAATAGTCCTCATTTCCTGCAAAGGTTGAAGGTCGCGGACCAGTCGTTCAAGCAACGGACCACCCTCTGTTACTTCCATGTATGGCGACAGCTCTTTTTTCAGTGTGCCTTCGTACGCAAATGGAAAGTTTTCTGCATACTCCTCGATGAAAAAATCAAAAGGATTAATGACGATCATCTCAGCGATAACCTCAACCTCAAAATGAAATAATTTTGTTTTATCGGGGAAGACCGCACGGGCAAGGAAATTACCAAATGGATCTTGTTGCCAGTTTATAAAATGCTTCTCGGGTTTTACCTTTAAAGAGTACGACAGAATGGGTGTACGACAATGTGCAGCGGGTCGCAACCGGAATGTATGCGGCGACAAATTGACGAGGCGGTCGTAGTGATAGGAGGTTTGATGCCGGATTGCGACTCGGATAGCCATGATAAAATGAAGTGAATTATTCTTAATAATACTTCATTTTAAAACCAGAAACATGATTGTTCCTTGATTTCAGCACATCAATTTTGCATGATCAAATTCAATCGATTGTAGCGGATAATTTGAATAAACGCTAAGCCATGATCTCTTCCGTCACGATTTCCAGGCCGGCGTTTTTCATAGCGCCAAATCCCCCCTGAATGTTCGCTAAATCCTTAAAGCCCAATTTTTTCATGATGGAAATTGCAGTCATGGAGCGATAGCCGCCTCCGCAATGGACGAGGTATTTTTTTCCTTTGTCCAGTCCGGAAAGGTTATCCGGAAAATTCGCGAGGGGAAGAAAAACTGCATCCTTAATATGACTCACATTCCACTCATTTGGTTTGCGTACATCCAATACCGTGGCCTTCCCATTTGATTTTCCCTTTGCCTCCGCGGCAGGTATTGAGTGAATTTTCTCGAGCTGACCATTGTAAGCACTCGGGCCACCCTCGAGATAGCCTTCGATCTTCTCATAGCCTACCCGTGCCAACCGTAAAACCGTTTCGGCCTCGCGCCCGGGCTCCGTTACGATCACCAGCTTCTTTTGAATGTCGATCAAAGTACCGACCCAAACGGCAAACTGCCCGTTGAGTCCGATGTTAATCGATCCGGGTATAAAGCCCTTTTCAAAATCGTCGGCTTTTCGTGTATCCAGGATGAGTGCGCCATTGTCAACAGCTTGTCTGAACTGTTCGACTGTAAGTGGTTTTGTATTTGCCTGAATAACTTCTTCAATCGGATCGTACCCGGTTTTATTGATCCTCGCATCCTCAAAAAAATATTGCGGAGGCGGCAAAATTCCATCCGTCACTTTCTGGATAAAGTCTTCACGGCTCATATCCTGGAGCGCATAATTAAACCTCTTTTGCTCTCCGATCGTGCTGAATGTTTCCGATCCGATGCTCTTGCCGCAGGCGGAACCCGGACCGTGTGCAGGGTACACAATAACCTGATCGGGCAACGTTTTTATTTTTTGTTGAAGAGAATCATACAACATGCTTGCAAGTTCCTCGCTTGACATCACTCCGTCCAGCAGATCGGGCCGACCAACGTCTCCCACAAACAAGGTGTCACCGGTAAATACGGCATACTCTTTCCCTTTTTCGTCGATGAGCAGATAGCAGGAGGACTCAGGCGTATGACCGGGAGTGTGAAGTACCCGGATTCTTACTTTCCCGAGCTTGAATTCTTCGCCGTCTTTGGCATTGTACACCTTATAGCTTGTATTTGCTTCAGGCCCGAAGATGATCGGCGCATTGACCTTACGGGCAAGATCGATATGTCCCGAGACAAAATCAGCGTGAAAATGAGTTTCAAAAACGTATTTTATGGTAGCCTCCCGGTTTTCCGCAAGGTCGACGTAGGGATCAGTTTCGCGCAGGGGATCAATAATTGCAGCCTCACCTTCCGACTCTATATAGTAAGCAGCTTCGGCCAGGCAGTTGGTGTATAATTGCTGTATGTACATTGAGTTTTGTTTTTAATCACTGGGTATCTTACATCACCTTCGCTTCCATTCACCGGACAAATTTCATAAAAATTATTTGATTCCATTTTCTGACCTAAATTTGTATTCTGATGAAGCGCGCAAAGTATATTTTTTGCCTCTTATTACTACCCATTTTTTCAATCGCCGAGGGTTACAGCATTTTTGAAGACAACGGCAAGGTTGGGTTAAAGAACGAGAGCGGTAAAGTTTTAATCCCAGCAAAGTACGAAGCTTTGGGCTGGAGTGACGGTGTATTTTCTGTGCTTAACAATGCGACGGGTTATCGATCGCAAGGTAAATGGGGACTTATAAGTGTTGCCAATCATATCCTGACCAGAGCGGAGTTTGAAGAAATTGCACCCACCGATGCTTCTTTGTTGATCGTGCGAAAGAAATCGCCGAGCACGTT
>DASUTP010000611.1:0-4161 GCA_036374515.1 Chryseolinea sp.
AACCTCAGGATGTTGGCAAAGAAGTTCATTTCGGGAGCGGTGGAATCGGCACTGTAGTAGCCGCCCGCGTGGAATGATGTTCCTTCACCTTCAAGTTTAACATCCACATTCAGCGGTCCCGTTGCGGTTTTTCCCAAGGCGAGCGTTAAGTTACCCCACAGGTGTTCGAGAATGTCTAGATCATCAATCCGGAGATCGGAATTGAAGGCACCGGCTTCGGCAGACATCATATTCAGGCTGCCATTGGCTAACCCGTCAAATGGTATCGCACCCTCTACAAGTCTTGTGATGTTTTGCAGATTGAGGTCCTTAAACTGAATAGAAACCACGGAGTCCTGATCGTTGCTGGTGACCAGCGAAATTTTCTCGTTGATGTTGGCGATTGAAAAATTATGAGCCTGAATGCCGGTCGAAGTAAACTGCAGGTTGTTATCGGCAGGGGCAATCCAAGGTGCATAATTCAAAACCACCTGGTTATTTACCAGCCGGAATTGAAAAACTTTCTCCAGACTGTAAAAAACGCCGCCGAAGACATATTTTTCTTTTTGTAGCGAGTCGAGAATAACCAGTTGGGTCCGAATGGAATCGTCCGCAACCTTCCCCTGCAGCCTAAGTGCTTCCATTCGTATCGAGTCCATCTGAATTTTCCTGACAGCCAGCCTGTAGGATAGTTCTTCTTTGTCGGAGGTGACATTAAATGTTATGGAATCGGTGCCGACACCTGCGTAGCGTACTTTTGCCAGGCCGACATTGAGATCCAGGCGGGCGTCGTTGCTGCGGAACTCACCAGTAATTTTCCCAGGAACGAAGGGATCCAGATCCGGCAGGATCACTTCGGTCAACAGGTCGGTATTTTTAAGCGTCAGACCAAACTTAAATTCCTGCGGTGCTACCGGTTTGTTGAAGGAGGAATCGTGCAACGAAAAGTAGTTGTTAAAATGTCTTCTGATCACTTCTGAAAGACTGTATAGATTGATAGTGCCTTCAAAATCGGCGTCGACGATATCGGACCGTACGGTGATCTTACTTTCGCCTTTCTGATCAATCGAGGCGAACAGGAGCGAGTCGACTGCATACATGTCTTTGCCGTTAAAAACAGCAAACTTTCGTATGTCCAGGTTTCCGTTGATCACTTTAAAGTCAGCCGTTGCCAAATCTACATCAAGGGTTCCGCGTGCCTTTAATGGCCGGTCGGTAAGATTGAGTGCTTTAAAATCTGCGTTTTGCAGTTCGAATATAAAAGCGTATTTCGGCACATCTTGATTGTAATCTAGATCTCCTTTTAAATGGAAGTCTAAGTTTTCATCCTGAAATTGTGCATCTCCTGAGAAGAAATACTGCTTCAACGAACCTGTCAACGAAAGATTTTTGTAATTATAATCCTGGTAAGTAAAGCTGTCGATGTGGAGGTTGATTTTCGTATTGAGCTCTTCCATGGTAAAACCTGCGCCATCCACGGCTAGCTGCATAGTGAGGGCACCTAAAATATCTTCCTTCTTGAGAAGTTTGCCCGTTTGAAAGCCATTGATATTGAGAGCGCCTTTATATGTGTTGGTGCCAGAAGCCTGGTCGCGTTTCAGCGCGGCATTTAGTGAGACGCTTCCATAGTCACTGGTAATCGTGGCGTCGACAGTGGGTGAGGCCACTGTTCCCCTGCCATTCGCCTTAATATTAAGCCATTGCGGCAGTGAAATTGTCGACGGAATCAGGCTGTCGGGCAGAAGAGTTTCAATATCATTCTTCGTGGTGTAGAATTTTTCAAGGGCCAACCGGAAGTAAGGGTCTTTGTCTTTGCGCAACTGAATGTTTCCACGCGTGCTTAAATGGGTTTTGCTTAATGTTTCAACGACTAAATGGTGGATATTGAGATCCTTTAGCTGGCCCGTAACCTTCGTATCCAGGTGAACCGTTGTGCCCGGCGGAATGGTCACAGGTAGGCTGTCGAATACCGTGGGGGCGAAATAGTACACATCCTTGAGGCCAATGGTAGATTTTTCAATCGCCATGTCGACCGTTGCATCTTCGTATGATTCTGAAATTGTTTCCAGCGAAGTAAAATTCCCAATAGCGTTTAAAGAGATGTTACTGTTTGGCGATTTAAAGTAAAAATCCTTCACCGCGATGGAATTATCGGTCAAGGAAAATACAGCAGAAACTTTTTCGATGGTGAGGCCGCTGCGTTCCTCGAACGCAAGATTGGACAACTCACCTTTCATCTTTTGGCCCTCCCATTCCAGATCTTCGGCTTGCATGGTGAAGTTGGTTATCCACAAGTGACTGGCATCAAAAACTTCTTTTTGAAATGGCTTGTCGAAGTCATAATACTGGACGCTGTTGTTTGATAAATTCAATTCTTCCACTGTTATGAGCCAGGGGGCCTGGGAAGGAGCTGAGCTTGTATCGGCATCCTGAACCTGCTCAGCAACTCCGTAGCCCGCCAGTTGCTGATAAGAGGCGAACGTGTTTTGAAGACGGAACTCCTGGAGCTTGATCGAGCGGTTTTTCAGATCAATATTCTCCGCCTCCAAAAACAGCTCATCTAATTTAAGGGCGGCGGTTTGACCATTGCCGCGATGGCTGTATCGCGCCTGGATATCTTTTAGGATAATTTCATTTACACCAATATCGAAGGCCAAGTCGGTTCCAGCAGCGGTGTCCGATTCGGCGACGGCCGTATCAAGTGGAAGCTTGCTTTGAATGATATCCGCCTTTAAGCTTTCAATGCTTATTGCATCGGCCTTGATGATTGATCTTTCGAGATCAAATTCATCCAGATCGATATCCAGTGTACCCAGTTGCAATGCCATCTCGTTGCCGGAAAGACCATCCTTAAAAGTTGCCTTGATCTTCTCCAACGCGATGGTTTCAATGGCGAATTTCCAGGGCTTTTGCGTTGAATCGATCTCCGGTTGCGGAGTCTCTGGGGCAAAGGCGTCAATGATGTAGCTGAAGTTAAAGGAACTATCGCCATCAGCACGGCTAACAGCCCCCGTGAAATTTGTAAGCTCGACGTTGTTCAGTTCGATTGTCTGTTGCGTCAACATCCAAAGATCTGTATCGATGGCTAACTCCCCGGCATAAAGAAGTGTATCCCGTTTCTGATCTTCGAGATACACGCCTGTGAGGACTATTTTTTTTGGGATGGACAGACTGATACGTTCCAGACCTACTTCCGTTCCGATCTTGTTTTCAAGGAAACTGATTGCTTTTTGCGTGAGCTTATTCTGGATGTACGGTATTTGGATGGCAAGCGCAACGAGCACGAGAAGCCCTAATATGCAAAAGCATATCCACCCGATGACTTTCAAGAATGTAATCAGGTACTTTTTGGGCTTCCATTGAAAATTCATCTGGTAATTTAAAATGTCCTCCTTAAATAAGGGACGAAAACGGCTTTTTATTGTGTCACAACCTGCTTAAGGCTGAAGCCGAAGTATATAAAAAAACTTGTATTATGGTATGGCTATAAAATAAAAATCCCGGCTTTAATATTAGAAAAACCGGGATTCTAAATATTCCTTATCGTCACCTTTTAAAGATGCTAGCGCCAAATACTAGTGATAGTACAAAAAGTACCAAGAAGATAAAGAATAAGACCTTTGCAATAGAAGCTGCTCCGGCAGCAATACCGCCGAATCCGAAGATTGCAGCAACAATAGCGATGATTAGAAAAGTGATTGTCCAGCGTAACATAAGATTTAGTTTTAATGGTTTTTAATTTATTTAAATACAGATTGTTGGAAGTGCTATGCTGCATCTTCCATAGCTACTTGTTTAAGCTCTTGTTTTAAAGAATAATGCAGAATATCCAATCCCATCATCTTAAAAAACTTATCAAGTTTTTTAAGCACTACGATCACTGCATTTAAAGTTTCAATCTCAGATGAGAAGAGGTGTTGCGACCCCTGTTGATAGACTCCGTCCACAATTTCATCCAAATGGTTTATCGACGTCTGTTTCTCATTGTATTTCCAGTTACTAATAAAAAGCAGCTGAAACAACGAGGGCATTTTTTGAATAATATTCGAGGCTTGTTCGTGTGAGAAATTTCGTCTTAACTGCGCAATTACGGCGCGAACCAAATAGACAATTTTCCTTGTTGAAGTAAAGCCTAATTCATTTTTAATTTCTCCGAAGAATCTTACTGCAAGCTCTTCCATC
>DASUTP010000612.1:0-5243 GCA_036374515.1 Chryseolinea sp.
ACCTCGGAAAAGTGCTGAAAGCCTTGGGGAAACCTGGCATCCACGATGCAGTGACGCGCAATACCATGCGCTTGCTTCAGTTCATTGACATTCCAAAGCGATACCGCGGTGCAGTGGCGGAGTTATGCTTTGCCTATCTACAAAACCCGAAGCAAGCTGTAGCGATCCGGGTCTTTTCGATGTCGGTACTGGCAAATATCTGCGTGCATGAACCTGAATTGAAACAAGAGCTCAAGATAATATTGGAAGATCAACTGCCCTTTGGAACAGCAGGATTTAAGAGCCGGGCAACCAAGGTGCTAAAAATGCTGGAACGGTCAGCAGATGGGAAGGCACGTAAGTAGTTATGGTCACCGGGCAGTCAGCAATTTCTTAATCAAATCGTCGGCTACAATCTGATCGTCAGGTTGGGCAAGCTTTCTGAATTGCCTGATGGTTTTGATAGCCTTGTCAAATTCCTTATTCATGGCAAAAGTCAAACCCAGGTTGAAATAACTGTTTGGAAAAGTGGGTTCAAGCTGAATTGAAATTTCATAGTGTGCTTTGGCAAGCGAAAAATTTCCAATTTCGCCATACAGGTTGGCAAGGTTATAATGCGCTTCAAAATGTCTCGGATCAATTTTAAGACAATTTGTAAAGCTATCGATTGCCTTCGCCTGAGCGCCTTCTATTGATTCAATAATAGCAAGGTTGCAATATGCATCGGCCATCGAGTCTTCCTGTTCAATTGCCTGTAGGTAGCCGATTTTCGCCCGTTTCTTATCGCCAAGCTCATCAAGTTGCAGCGCTTCCTCAAATACCGATAACTGATTTAGCTTAATTACTTTTCCGCCGGCGAAAAGGTTCAACTGCCCATTTGGCTCACGGCGCAAGTCCTTCCTTTTTCGAACCCGCTGCGGTCCAAATTTCTCCGGTGTAGGAATAGGAAACTTGATGATCTTTGCCATGCTCGTGCAAAGTTAATTGTTATCCGTTAACAACCATCCGATAAATTAAGGTTCTGAAAACGAATGAATTCAACTCGCTTTCCTTCGTACCGTCTTGGCAGGCTTTTCGGCTTTCTCCTTCTTTGCCGCACCGCCTTTTGCTTTTTCCATCGGTTTTTTTGCAGCATCGATACTTGCCTTAAGGGCAGTCATGATATCCACGACTTTAGGTGCTTCCTCTTCAATGGTTACTATCTCTTTGCCCGCGATCTTTGCGTCGATAATATTCTTTAAAGCATCGTAGTAATGATCCTTCATTTCGATATTGGCAAACTTGGTAGTCATGGAATCAACCAAAGTCTTAGCGAGCTTAAGCTGTTCCTTGTCGGTTTTTACATCCATTAACTGGGGGACCTCCCGAATGCTTCTTACCTCCTGCGGGTACCGCAACCGGTACATTACCATTCCGGTTTCATGCGGTGCAATGAGCACCGGCGTTTCACGATCTCTCAAGACGACTTTTCCTACAGCGATCCTTCCCGTTTCTTTCAACGTCTGGCTTAGAAGACCGTAGGTCTTTGCTGCCATATCTCCGTCAGGACCAATGTAATATGGCGACTCGTATAGTGTGGGGTGAACTTCCTTCGTATCGACAAAACCCTGGATTTCGATAATCCTCTCGCTCTTCAGCTTAACTTTTTCGAAATCTTCCGGCTCGATTATAACATACTGGCCTGGTTCATATTGATAGCCCTTAACAATATCCTCCGACCGAAGGGTTTCTCCCGTGACTTTGTCTTTCTTTTCATAGCTCACCGGATTATGGCCTTCCTTCGAAAGCAGGTTGAAACTAATAGTCTGCCCGGAGTCTATCGCGTTGTAAATCCGAATGGGGATCGTTACCAACGAAAACTGAATGTGTCCTTTCCAGATTGCTCTCATAACATCAAGGTTAGATTAAAAAGTGAATCAGGTCGAGCTAAGATATTGAAAATGTTTGATGAGTCAAAGTGCTGACGTGGTGTCCGCAAGCAGAGTGATCATTGGCAGCAATCAAATGTGCGGTTACCACGCTGTTCTGATCTTCGCTTTAAGATCGTGGAGGATGGTAAAGAGGCCGAAGTAAGTGCGGTTCAGATATACCGCTTCCCCTACACCTCGCGCGCGTTTAGATTCCCGAAGCTCTTTCATCATCGATAATTTTTCCCCAAAAGAATAAAGCTCATCGAAAAACCTGTCATCGGCAAAGTCAAATGTTTCTGAATGAAAAGGTCTCGATAGCAGCTCTACCAGTTTGACAAATATTGCAGTGAAAAACTCAACTTCCTTCTTTGAATCCTCCGGGTGAATAAACCGAAGCTCGCGAAACGTCTTGTCGCGTTTCTTGAGATCCGTTAGCACATCTTTATCATGAAGCTTGAAGTACACCTTGTAAAAATCTTCCGGGATTACCTTTACACATCCGAAATCAATGATACCGAGTTTGTAATCTTTGGTGATGATGAAGTTTCCGGGATGGGGATCAGCGTGCACTTCTTTTAGCGTATGCATCTGAAAATGGTAAAAATCCCAGAGAGCCTGCCCTAGCTTATCACGCTCACCTGACGGTATTGAGGTATTTAATACCTCCCCTAACGGGCTTCCTTCGATCCAATCCATCGTCAGGATCTTTTCGGATGAAAAGTCAGGATAGTAAGTTGGGAAAATAATATTTTTTAAATGCCGGCTTTTTTCCGACAGTTCCATGGAGCGATTCAACTCCAGTGAATAGTCCGTTTCCTCCAACATTCTGGATTCGACCTCCTGGATGAATTCATCATACTCTACCGGATTCAGCTTGAACATCGATAGTGCGATTGGCTTTATCATGGCCAAATCTGATTTCACACTATCACCGACACCTGGGTACTGGATCTTAACGGCAAGTTTTTTACCCGCCAAAGTAGCCTGGTGCACCTGGCCCATAGAAGCAGCGTTGGTTGCTTTCGTTGTGAATGAGTCAAAAACTTCAGTGGGACCTTTGCCAAAATATTTTTGAAATGTTTTAACAACCAATGGATAGGAAAGCGGCGGTGCACTATACTGTGCCATTGCAAATTTTTGCTGATAGGCGGTGGGCAAAAGGTTCTTATCCATGCTGAGCATTTGGGCCACCTTGAGCGCTCCACCTTTTAACTCGCTTAGTGAATTGTAAATATCCGTTGCGTTATCAAGATGCAATTCCTCGCGGCTTGCTTCGCCCTTGATCAGCTTTTTACCGTAATGTTTCAGGTAATTTGACCCAATCTTCGCACCGGTAGTTATAAATTTAGAAGCCCGTTGAACTTTTGAGACGGGTATTCGATCGAATTCTTTCACAAGGGGTTTTATTTGATTTTGTTCTGATATAAAAATTTGGCAAAGTCGATCGCCGAGTCGACGGCGCCCTTACCGATCAGGTCGAATGCCAGGTTAACGGATTTTTCAATAGCAGCGTCGGTCTTTTCAAATCCCGGGCTGCTGTCTTCCTTCCAGAACAACAAAATGAAACCAAGGTGCAACCAGAAAAGTTGGGGATAACGTTTGTCGAGCAGCGGCCGGCGCGCTACTTCGCCTTTTCCTTTGCCGACATTTAAAAGTGATTCAAAAAATGATTCGAATTCCGCTTTAAAACCCTTGATGTATTCGGGGACGATTTCAAATCGTCTAAAGTGTTCGAGCTGGAATAAAACGTAACTCCGGTTCGATTTCAGTTCCTCCAGCAACGTATAATAAAATGCAAGAATCTTTTCGCGGGTGATGAAGGTCGTATATGCCTTATCAGCTCTTAATCTGTTTATGGTCTTATCGATGAATCCTTTCCAGATGTGGTTTTCCAGGCCATCAAAGGAGCCAAAAAGGTTGTAAAAATCCTCCTCTTTAATCCCCAGATCGACACAAAACTTGTAAACCGAAACGGGCCTTTCACCCTGTGTTAGCACTGATTCAATGTACGCAGCCTTAATCTTATCCTCAGAAGCCTTGCTCTCGGATTTACGGGAAGTTTTCTTGGTTGTCTCCATGCTTCTATAAACTGAAAATCAGTTTAAATGGTTTGCACTTTGCAGCGGATAATTTCGTTAATTTCAAGGTCATGAAGATGATTCTCCAGTCGAAAAGTTCTCGTTGGTCTATCCAGCCACGGATCGTGCAATTCTATTGCTTGGTCGCTTTCATTTTTTTTGCGGAATTCGCAACCGCGCAGGAAAATCGCGCTGACTCAAAAAGATTATATGAGCAAGGTGAGGCTGCCCACAATGCCGGCAACTACAAACTCGCGCTGGATTATTTCAACAAATGTTTAAAGGAAAGTCCCGGATTCGCCGATGCCTATTTCACCCGGGGCGCTACGCGCGAGCAATTGCGGGACCTCAAGGGAGCAAATACCGATTACAACATTTACCTGGAATTGAAGCCCGACCAACCGGAAGCGCTATTGTGCCGGGCCACCGTTCGATACCAGCTCGGCTTGTACGAACAAGCAAAAACGGATTTTCTTAAACTTCTCAAGTTGCCGCCAGGCCAGACGGAAACCATTTTTTTTAACCAATCAGCATCGGCAACCAGTGGGAATCAGATAATGACAGCACAGGGATCCATTCAGCCGCAGATTCTCAATTACCTGGGGCTGGTGGAAACAAAACTTGGCCATTACAAGCAGGCAGTGACGTGGTTGGATTCCGCCATTAGCCTCCGGCAGAAAGAAGCAGACTATTTTGTCAACCGCGGGATCGCCAAAGAAGGTATGAATGACACCACCGCTGCGCTTGAAGATTACAATCATGCCTTAACACTACGGCCGGACCATACGGTGGCACTACACAATGTCGCCGTCATAAAGCGCAAAAAAGGCATTTCCACTGACAATGATCTTGAAAAAGCGATCGAAAGCGACTCCAGCATGCTGTACCCGTACCTCGAACGCGGTTATCAGCGGATGGAGGGGGGATATTATAAGGGAGCGCTCGAAGACTACGACCGCGCTCTGGAAATCGAGGCTAAAGACCCGGAGATCTGGTTGAACCGGGGCCATGTCAAGGAAAAATTAAATGACCTCAAGGGCGCATACGCCGATTACACTAAAGCCATCGAATTAGACGAAAAATTCGACAAGGCATGGCTCAATCGGGGAAACGTGCTCAGCAAACAAGGCCGTGTGGAGGATGCGATACAGGATTATACGGTAGCCATTACGTTCAATCCAAATTACGCCGCCGCGTTTTACAATCGGGCAATCGCCAGACAGAAATTAAAACAAACAACGGAGGCCTGTCAGGACCTTGAAAAAGCTGAGTCGCT
>DASUTP010000613.1:0-6863 GCA_036374515.1 Chryseolinea sp.
AGCCTCGACGGACTTGATGTTTTAGTGCAAGATCTGCTGACGCTTTCACACATCGAAACAGGTCAGATTAAAATGCACTTTGAGAATATCGATCTCTACAAGCTAACGGAAGAGGTATTCGAGCAATTCGAAGGAAAGGCGGATAAAAAAGATGTTGCCTTGCGCATCGAAGGCCCTTCGCAAAAAGCCATAGTGTATGCCGACTGGCAGCGCATCAGTCAGGTCATGACAAACCTCATATCGAATGCCATCAAACATTCTCACGATGATTCCGAAGTCGTCGTGTCCTTTGATGTAAGCAAAAAGAACATCACAACCTCCATACGCGATTTTGGCGAAGGCATCCCGCTGGACCATCAGCCAAGAATTTTCGAACGGTTTTACCGCGTCGACAAAAGCAGAAGCCGTGAAAAAGGGGGGACTGGTTTAGGGCTTGCCATTGTCAAGCATATCCTCGACGGACACAACACGAAAGCAGAAGTTGAAAGCACTCCTGGCAAAGGTTCGACGTTTAGTTTTAAATTGCCGCGCGTCAGACCCGAAGGCGGGGATGCGGCCGACGCGACAAAAAGCGAAAAACATTGAAACACTATAAAACCGAGTTTGCAGACATAGTTCTTTTTGAAGACGAGAATTATGTGTTGGTGAGCAAGCCTCCCTTTTTATCCACCCTTGAGGACCGGAATGAGAAAGTGAACCTTTTGCGTCTAGCCAGAACGTATGTTTCAAATGCGCAGGTATGTCACCGGCTCGACAAAGATACCTCAGGTGTATTGGCCATCGCAAAAAACCCTGAGGCCTACCGGCATATGAGCATTCAGTTTGAAAAAAGACAGGTGGTCAAGTTATATCACGCAGTCGCGGATGGCATACATCAGTTCAATGAAACGGAAGTTGATCAGCCGATCCTGAAACAAGATGACGGAATAGCTAAGATCAGCAAACGTGAGGGTAGGCCCGCCGTTACTTTTTTCACAACATTAAAGCCTTTCAGGAACCACACCCTCATCGCTTGCAGACCTGTTACTGGCAGGATGCATCAGATACGGCTGCACCTTTCTTATTTAGGCGCACCGATCACCGGCGACGAGGTTTACGGGGGAAAACTTTTTTTTCTCTCCCAGGTAAAAAGGAAATTCAACCTTAAAAAAGAAACCGAAGAGCAGCCGTTGATGAAACGAATGGCGTTGCACGCATTTTCACTAAAATTCACGGATTTGTCCGGGAATGTCAAAACTGTCGAGGCACCATATCCCAAGGATTTCCAGGTGTTGTTGAAGCAGCTTGAATTGAACGGCTAGGTAGTGCTGCCTGGTAAATTGGTGCTCAAGGATACCGGCTTCAGGACGTATCTTATCGCGCCTGGTCGCTCCATATCTCCTATTTCCTCTACTATAATAACAGCTTTCGGTATCTTTGCTTCAAACTAATTGAAATAAGGGGCATAGGGATCAAAAGGGCGATTTCAGATAATTATTGCGTGTAATCCTTTGAAATCAAGCAGGTTATGATCTTATGCTGCGGAATGAGCGCCAGGCTCCGGTACCCTCGGGTTCGTAGCACTTTTCCCGAAGGACAATTTTGTGGAAGCGGCTTGCATTTCCCGGAACAGCAAATTACCTTTGTGTCCCTTTTTGAAGGGGTACTGTATTTTAATTCACAAAAAATGGATCACAATAGCTATAAAACAAGCTACGCCAATAAGGCCACAGTGGAAAAAGGTTGGTTTGTGGTAGACGCAAATTCACAGGTTTTAGGACGGGTGGCAAGCCAGGTAGCCCACATTCTGCGCGGAAAACATAAGACAAGCTACAGCCCTCATGTTGATTGCGGAGATAACGTTATTGTCATAAATGCAGAAAAAGTAAGAATGACCGGAAAAAAATGGACTGATCGCGTGATTTTTACCCACTCAGGTTATCCTGGGGGTCAGCGCGAGCACACGCCGACCATGATCCGCGCTAAACACCCCGAGCGCCTCATCGAGCATGCCGTTCGCGGAATGCTTCCAAAGAACAGACTGGGCAGCGAGCTTTACAGAAGTCTGCATGTTTATACAGGCGCAGAACATCCCCACACCGCACAACAACCTAAAGAATTAAAATTCTGATACATGCAGATAATTAACACCATCGGCAGACGCAAGACATCCATCGCCAGGGTATATGTAACTCCAGGCAAAGGAGAGATCATCGTAAATGACCGTGATTTAAAGGATTATTTTATTTCTGAAATTCACCAGACACTTGTTAAACAAGCGTTGTCTGCGCTGAAGCTGGAAGCCAGCTACGATGTAACTGTAAATGTTGAGGGTGGTGGCGTTACCGGACAAGCCGAGGCGGTTCGCCTGGGTATTGCCCGTGCATTGGTAGAAATAAGCCCTGAAAATAAACCGACTTTAAGAAAAGAAGGTTTTATGACCCGCGACTCCAGAATGGTAGAACGGAAGAAACCAGGCCGCAGAAAAGCAAGAAGAAGATTCCAGTTTAGCAAGCGATAGAACCATACGTAAAAACAGAATGGCTGAAAAATTAACATATCAGGAATTATTGGATGCAGGTGTTCATTTTGGTCACCTTACCCGTAAGTGGAACCCGAAGATGGCTGAGTTCATCTTTATGGAAAACAATGGTATCCATATCATAGACCTGAACAAGACTTTGTCGCAGCTGGATGAAGCGATCTTCGCGTTGAAGAATATCGTTCGCTCAGGTCGCAAAATCATGTTTGTCGCAACCAAAAAGCAAGCAAAGGATATAGTAACGGATGAAGCAAAACGCTTGAACATGCCGTTTGTAACAGAGCGTTGGCTTGGTGGTATGTTGACTAACTTTGCGACCATTAGAAAATCACTTAAAAAACTGGCGCAGATCGAGAAGCTGATCAAGGACGAATCGTTCAACAATCTTGCTAAACGCGAGCGTTTGATGATCACCCGCGAGAAGGCCAAGCTGGAGAAATTGTTAGGCGGTATCGCCGATCTCAACAGACTTCCGGCAGCACTATTTGTAATTGACGTAAAGCGCGAGCACATTGCTGTAACCGAAGCGCAGAAGTTAAATATTCCGGTATTTGCATTGGTTGACACAAATTCAGATCCTTCTGGTGTTGATTTTCCCATTCCAGCCAATGACGATGCTTTCAAATCGATATCTATCCTTACAAAACACGTTGGAAGGGTTATTGAGGAATCGTTGATGGAGCGCAAAAAAGATAAAGAGGATGCCGCTCACAAAAAGGACGAGGATGAAAAAAGAAGAGTTGACGAACCGGTAGAAGAAGCAAAGTAATATCTATTAATAGAAGTTTTTGATCGTCCTGCCGCTTTGCAAACAATTAAGCTGGTAGGACGGTTTATTTTAGGCCCAATCGAAAAATCTAAATTCACTATAATATGTCAGCTATTTCAGCGCAAGATGTAAACAAACTCCGCCAGATGACTGGAGCCGGTATGATGGATTGTAAAAAAGCACTTACCGAAGCAGACGGGGATTTTGAAAAAGCCATCGAAATCTTGAGAAAAAAAGGTCAGAAAGTTTCAGCATCCCGCTCTGATAGAGATGCGAAAGAAGGATCTGTTTTCATTAAGGTGAGTGATGATAGGAAAGAGGCTGTCCTCATCGCGCTTAACTGCGAGACAGATTTTGTGGCTAAGAATGAAGAGTTTCAGTCTTTAGGAAAATTGATCGCGGAAACTGCGTATGCGAGTAAGCCGGCCGACAAAGAGGCTCTCTTGAACCTGAAAGCCGGATCGCTTACCCTTAATGATAAGATCGTGGAACTGGTAGGTAAGATCGGTGAAAAGATAGAAGTGAGCGAATACATTCACATGAAAGGTGAGACTGTTGTTCCTTACATCCATGCAGGATCAAAGCTTGGTGTATTGGTTTCGTTGAAAGGCATCAATGGTAAAGATGTAACGGAGGCTGGCAAGGATGTGGGCATGCAGATAGCAGCAATGAACCCGGTTGCTGTGGATGAAAAATCGGTCGATAAAACGTTGATCGAAAAAGAATTGGAGATTGCCAAAGCGCAGATCCTGGCGGAGGGAAAGCCTGAGAATATGGTAGAGAAGATCGCGCAGGGTAAACTCAACAAGTTCTTTAAGGAAAGCACTCTTTTACATCAGGCGTTTGTAAAGGATAATTCAAAAACTGTAGCGCAATACCTTGATAGCGTTTCCAAAGGATTAACGGTGGCGGAATTTAAGAGAGTAACCATCGGATAAAAAATAAGATTAACTCCATTGGAAAAGCCAGGCCTCGAACCTGGCTTTTCTTTTTTACGTTTTTCAAAAATTAGAATGTTAATATTAGCGCATGTTTAAATCCATCCACCCCTTCGATCAATCGCTTGTTGAGGAATTCGCATTGTTAACCGGTTCCGGCGTTCAGCGGAAGCTTGATCTCGCGACAAAAGCTTTTGCCGAATGGAGAAAAACTTCGTTTGCCTACCGCAGTACCCTGATGCTGAAGGTGGCCTCACTGATCCGTAATAACAAAGAAGTGTATGCACGGACCATCACTTTAGAGATGGGGAAACTTTTGTCTGAAGCTCGGGCTGAAGTTGAAAAGAGTGCAACGGCCTGTGAATACTTTGCCCATCATGCGGAGGAGTTTTTGAAGGATCAATCGATTGCCACCGAGGCGAAGCAAAGTTTTGTCGCCTTCCAGCCTGTGGGCGCTGTGCTGGCCATCATGCCGTGGAATTTTCCGTTTTGGCAGGTCTTTCGGTTTGCAGCCCCGGCCCTGATGGCTGGGAACGTTGGTCTTCTCAAACATGCCCCCAATGTCACAAGGTGTTCCCTGATGATTGAAAAATTGTTTTTAGAAGCCGGCTTCCCTGTCGGCGTTTTTCAAAGTTTGGTCATCGACGTCAACCTTGTTGAAGGAATTATTTCTTCCGACATAGTGCAGGGCGTCGCGCTCACCGGTAGCGAGACAGCCGGATCTCAAGTTGGTTCGATTGCCGGCAAGAACATAAAAAGAAGTGTTCTGGAACTTGGTGGGAGTGACGCGTTTATTGTCTTGCCGGACGCCGACCTTGAGCGGACGGTTAAAATTGCCACGCAGTCCAGAATGCAAAACGTTGGTCAGTCCTGTATTGCAGCAAAGCGCTTCATTGTTCTCTCAGAGATCAAGGAACAATTTATTGCCCAATTTACTGCGAGTATCCAATCGCTGGTACAGGGAGATCCGTTTGATGAAAAGAGCACGCTGGGTCCTATGGCCCGCCTTGACCTTGCCGAAAAGCTTGAGAAACAACTTCGGAAGTCAGTGGATGCCGGTGCAAAACTTTTGACAGGAGGTAAAAGAACGGGCTGCAATTTTCAAGCGACATTACTTGACAGTGTTGAACCGGGAATGCCGGCATTCGATGAAGAAACCTTCGGTCCGTTGGCGGCAGTCATTACCGCCGATACTGAAGAGCACGCGATTGCTTTGGCCAACCAGACGCGCTACGGTCTCGGCGCCACTGTTTGGACACAGGATCTGAAAAAGGGGGAAAGGATCGCCAGGCAACTGGATTCCGGCTCGGTGCTCATCAATTCGCTGATGCGTTCGGACGTGCGCTTACCTTTTGGGGGGATAAAGAAGTCAGGCTATGGCCGTGAATTATCGGAATTTGGCATCAAAGAATTCGTGAACGTCAAAACCATATCGATCGCTCAAGTGTAGATATAAAATTGTCAGAAAATTTGTAGGGGTAAAGGCCGGGCAGGTTGTCATAGCGGTAAATAACCTATAAAAAGTATGTTTCGTTTAAAAAACATTTTAACGGCCGGCCTGACGATTTCCGTAATTTTTATTTTGACATCGTGTGAAAAGGAAGATCCCGGACCATTGCAGGAGGTCCGAAAGGACTATGCTATTCTTGATTTCGATCGCCTGGAAATGGGCAGCGCTTTTCATATCGAGGTGGAACGCGGAAATGAATTTAGCGTGAAGGTAAAAGGCGACCGGCGAAATGTTGATGATCTCGACGTTTACAAAAGCGGCAGTACACTCGTCATAGAGTTTGAGGATAATGCCAATCGTCACCACGATACCTTTATCTCTATTACCATGCCGAGCCTGAAAGGAGTAAATTTTTCCGGTGCCAGCATTTCAAAGATCCGTGGCTTTGAAAGCGATGAAGATCTCGATTTTTATTTATCAGGAGCATCTATTTCCCAGCTCGACGGTGACTTCCGCGCCATGGACCTGGTGGTCTCAGGTGCCTCTAGTCTGGTGTTGTTTGGTTCAGGCGATCAAATCGACGCAGAAATTTCCGGTGCTTCCAGTTTTAAAGCCTTCGATTACCCTGTGAGAGAAGCTTTGATTGAAATTTCCGGCGCTAGCGAAGGAAAGGTCGCCGTAACCGACGCGCTAACAGTTACTGCCGGAGGTGCGAGCTCTGTTTTGTACCGGGGAAATCCGGCCGTGACAACCAATGTTTCCGGTGCCAGCTCCGTTGAAAAGGATTAGAATTTTCCACTAATTAAAAAAAAGGGAGCTTGTGCTCTCTTTTTTTTTGGTTTGACATCAAAAACATTCCCGATTTTTCTTTTGGATCAAAACCTTATTTCTCTTTTGCCGTAAGCAAACATTCAAGCGATCTTAACGCCTATGATTTCCCTGTCTTAAGTTTGGTACTTCCAAACATCCTTTGAGTTCCGCCTCCTTCCTGGAGTTAATTTGTTTTTGTTCCATTTAAAAAATTGTTAATCAATGCTAGTTTTTAATAAGACCAGGTCTTTTTTCCGGCTTTTTTTTCAGGCGCTGAAAGGTGATACACAGGATTACACTACGGGCAGCATCGATCGGGCGATCGTCCGCCTGTCCATTCCCATGATCCTGGAGATGTCGATGGAGTCGTTGTTC
>DASUTP010000614.1:0-4849 GCA_036374515.1 Chryseolinea sp.
TGAGATTCAATACCCAGGGGAGACTTTCTACGCGCCGTTTGGTGATTGTCAATTAATCCCTAACGTTTTTTTTTGCTTGGGAATCCCGGCCGACCCGTTCTAATTAATGAATTCTGCCATCTTTGCGCCGATTAAAATTCAGCAACCTTGAAATACGCTTTTATTTTTGATATGGACGGGGTGATCGTTGATAGCAACCCCACCCATAAGATAGCCTTGAAACAGTTTTGCCGCGAGCACGGATACGACCTTTCTGAGACTGATCTGCGGGAAAAAATTTACGGCCGAACCAACCGGGATTGGTTGTTAAACCTCTTTGGCAAGCTTGACGAGGAAACCGTGCGACGGTATGCCGAAGAAAAGGAAGCCCTTTTCCGCAGCCTTTATTCGGACATCAGGCCCGTCGACGGGCTTATTTCCTTTTTGGACCAGCTGGATGCGCTCCGGATCGGCCGGGCAATCGCTACGTCTGCACCCAGGGCAAATGTGGATTTTACGCTTGAAAAGACAAATACCGGCAGATATTTCAATACCATTCTGGACGATTCATTCGTAACCGAAGGCAAGCCAAATCCGCAAATTTATCAGAAGTCGGCGAAGGCTCTGGGGTTTGAACCGTCAAACTGTATCGTTTTCGAAGACTCACTCTCCGGAGTTCAGGCCGCAAAGCGCGCCGGCTGCAAAGTCGTGGGAATCACCACGACCCATACGCGCGAGGAGCTGGCGGAAACGAATTATGTCATCGATGATTTCGTGGGCCTGGACCCGAAATCTTTAATATCTCGACTTTATTAAGGGATGTTGAAGGTATTATTTCGCAATGCCGTTGGATAATTAAGTTGAGCTAGCGATATTTGCAGTCCCTTTTCAAAAAGGGGTTTTTTAAACAATTACGAAGATATGGCACGAGTTTGTCAAATAACGGGAAAGAGACCTCAGGTTGGAAACAATGTTTCACACGCTAACAATAAGACAAAGAGAAGATTTCTACCAAATCTTCAAAAAAAGCGCTTTTTCCTTCCGGAAGAAAACAAATGGATAACGCTGAAGGTGTCAACCAAAGGAATCAAAACCATTTCTAAATATGGCATCACGGCCGTATTGAAGGAAGCAAAGGCTAATGGATACCTGGTGTTATAATAATAAAACAGTTGAATCATGGCAAAGAAAGGTAATAGGATCCAGGTGATTTTAGAGTGCACAGAGCACAAAACGACTAACATGCCGGGCATGAGCCGTTACATCACCACCAAAAACAGAAAAAACACGACCGAGCGATTGGAACTGAAGAAGTACAATCCGATCTTGAAAAAATATACTGTACATAAAGAAATTAAATAATTATGGCAAAGAAGGTTGTTGCGTCCCTGAAGAAAACAGACGGTAAGAGCTTTGCAAAAGTTATCCGGGCTGTGAAGTCTGAAAAGACTGGTGCTTATACATTTAAGGAAGAGATTGTACCGGCAGACTTAGTGAAAGAAATACTTGCTAAAAAGTAAATTACCACGAAAGATTTTGAAAAGTCCCTGATGGGACTTTTTTTGTTTATATACAAAACGCACGTGTATGGCCCTATTCGGAAATCTTTTTTCCAAGGAAAAGAAAGAAACGCTCGACAAGGGATTGGAAAAATCCAAGGAAAGCTTTTTTGGCAAATTGGGGAAAGCCCTGGTTGGAAAGTCAACGGTAGACGATGAAGTTCTTGATAATTTGGAAGAGGTTCTGGTTTCGTCGGATGTTGGGGTCAGCACAACGCTTAAAATCATCGACCGCATTCAGAAGAGAGTTGCCCGCGATAAATACCTGGGCACTGCCGAACTTGATAAAATTTTGAAAGAGGAGGTCGCGTCCCTGCTTTCCGAAAACAATTCTACCGACGGCCAGGAGTTTGAAATTCCCAAGGACAAAAAACCATATGTTATCATGGTTGTGGGGGTAAATGGAGTCGGCAAGACTACTACTATTGGGAAGCTGGCTGCGCAATTCAAGAAGAAGGGAAAAAATGTGATATTGGGAGCCGCAGATACATTTCGTGCCGCCGCTGTCGATCAGCTGAAACTTTGGGGCCAGCGTGTAGGCGTCCCGGTCGTCTCCAAAGGTATGAACACAGACCCGTCGGCCGTGGCATTTGATACGGTGAGGGAAGGATTTGAACAAAATGCCGATGTGATTATTATCGATACGGCGGGAAGGCTTCACACCAAGGTAAATCTTATGGCCGAACTCACCAAGATCAAGCGGGTTATGCAGAAGGTTATTGCCGATGCACCTCATGAAGTGCTGCTGGTACTGGATGGCAGCACGGGACAAAATGCGATGATCCAGGCTACGGAGTTTACTAAGGCAACCGAGGTGACCGCGCTAGCGATAACGAAACTGGACGGGACCGCAAAGGGCGGAGTTGTGATCGGGATATCCGACGAGTTTAAAATACCCGTGCGCTACATCGGCGTCGGAGAGAAAGTGGACGATCTTCAGACCTTTAACAAAGTTGAATTCGTCGACTCGCTTTTTAAGAAAAACTGATGGGCAGGGTTTCTAAAACAAACCTTACTTCTTTTTCGAGTTGATCACCAGCGGCGGCTGCTTTCTCACGGGAATTCTTACAAAAATCTGATAATTGAATCCCCAATACGAGTCCTTATAATTCTGCCCGTAGCCAGGCACCTCGGCGGGTATTATCTTCTCCGTGTCCTCATATTTCAATCCGAATTTGAACCGGGCCGTATATCCCATCCAGATCATTTTCCAGATTTTTACACGTAAGCCACCCGTTAGTTCATACCAGTGCGCATTTACACCTTTGTCCGCATAGGTCAGGAGTTCAAAGGTGTCCGTGAATTGGTTATGGGCATACACCGTGAGATCTTGCGAAAAATTCGAACGTCCGTAACGGGCGCCGAGAAAAAACATGTTTCGGTCCGGGTCCTTCAGCAAAAAATTAACATCGATACCGACCCTCCAATACGTGCCGTCATTGGAATAATTTCCAGAGTCGCTGTTGAACGTTCTCGATCCGCCGCCATAATCCAGCGCTAAAAAGTAGCGATAGAAATCCACATCTGCATTTACCTCCCATCCTTTAAAATCTTCCTGAAATTGGGTCTTACCGAGACTTATAAGGTCAGTGCCCACGCGAATGCCAGTAGGAATGAAACTGATTTTGGCAAGGGAATCCACCCGAACGCTGTCGCGTTCCTGGGCTATCACGCCAGTAGCAACCATTGTAAGGAGCGCTATCTTAATCAACGATGATCTCCACATTGGTTACGGGGGGATTTTGATATTGCAGGGTAGCTTGAACAACATTAATATTTGCAACGTCGCTTGACTCCCGGAGCTGGATTATAACGGGGTCAGGGCAAGCGTCATAAAGCTGCAGGCCGGTCACAGTATATTGTAAGGCGAGCGTGTCAATTGTGCCATCGTTGTACTGAATATAAAATGTCGAAGCATTCGCTCCCATATTCACCGGCAACGCCACCGTTGTGGAAGTGATGGGTCCATCAGTTAGCAAATTGTCGGTGAAGTAATCTGCAGTAATACTTTCTATGGTAACGGCCTTTGCGGCATTATTGGATTTAAATGCAACTTGGACGAGGTTAGTCTTTGGACAGTCGAAAACCCTGAGGTTGGATATTTGCGGATCTTGTAAGTCCGTTACCGGCTCGTCGAGATTATCAACACCAAAACTTACGGAGTCAAAAGAATGTTCACCCAGGATAAGGTCCGTGACAAAGGTTTGTGTCCCGCAGGGTTTATAGCGCTCCTCTGTCGTTAGCGTATAGCTTACGGTCAATGTTTCTTCGGAACCACCAGTTTTGAAAACAAAGGCGGTTGCTCTTTCGGCCAGATTTACAGGTAGTTTCACCGTTGCAGCTCTTCCCGTAAACACGTTGTCGGAAAAATCGGCGTCTATCTCATCAAATTGATGACTTTTATATGTGCTGCGTTTATTGGTAATAGTAACGCCATTGCTGGTGGCATACAACTGGTTGAAATCAATTGTAAGGGTGTCTGTTTCAGGGCACCGGTAGATTTCAATATTAGTACCGCCATTTTTTGAAGGCGTGGAATTTACAACGCGGGCTGAATCCAGGTCATGGGCCAGAATTCGCAGATCCGAAAGCACAAATGCCGATCCACAATCCTCAGAAATAAATTGGTTTTTTACAGTGTATCCAAATGACAACTGGTTGGTTTGCGTCTTACTTTCAAATCCGAAGACGCCTTCTTCCACGAAATAGTTTAGGATATATTGGTATGACGGACCATATTCGAATTTATCCGTAGCAAAGTTTTTCAACAGGACGGAATCACCCTTTCCTGTTCCCATTACCCTGAAAGTGACGCCTACGATGTCGTTGTGCAGTTGATAACAATCCGGATCGTCCAGGCAGGATGCAAAAAACACGACAAAAAAAGCAAACCAGCCAAGTTTTTTCATCTCTAAAATGGTGCCCGATCTATTCGAACTAGTCGGATAATAATTGTTTTGTTTCTATCGCCCCAAGCCGGGTGTCGATTCAATAGATTGAAACGCATGTTTCCCGGTTCAATTTGCGGTTGTAAAGATAAGTTAACGCTCCAAAGGCCAAATTCCGTGCCCGTTTATTTTTAGTATTTTTGCACCTCTTAACAACGAGTAGTGAAGACCAAGGGGAATAAAAAGAACAAGGTGAATATTGTAACGCTGGGGTGCTCCAAGAACCTCGTGGATTCGGAGGTATTGTTGACTCAGCTCCGCGGGAATGGAATCGATGCCGTGCACGAAGCGAAGACCGACGATGCACAAGTTGTGGTGATCAATACTTGCGGGTTCATTGACAATGCAAAACAGGAATCTATC
>DASUTP010000615.1:0-5982 GCA_036374515.1 Chryseolinea sp.
CCGTGAGATCAGCTGATAGGCTGTTTGATAAAAATAACTGATCCGTCCACTTGCAGGATTGAGGTTCGAAAATATTTCAAATTCATCCTGCCCGGCCGTGGTGATATCGTCACCTGGAAGATAAGTCACAGGGATTACACAGTTGTCTTGTCCGGCATTATACCAGTAGAAGTCGGTTAATTTTGCGTAGAGACCGTATATCCCGCGCGTGAATTCAATTTCCTCGCTGAAGTACGACTCTTCAGTTGGCCCGCCGGGTTCGATATCCAGTATTGCTTCGTCACAGGAATTGAATGCAAAGAAGCTAATCAAAAATAATGTCAATATTGTTTTTGTATTCATGACGGTGTTGATTAAAAGGTTGCATTGATTCCAAACAGGACTTGTCGCAAAGGCGGAACGAAATCATTTTCAGGATCTATACCTTTCCAATTAGTAAATGTTGCCAGGTTAGTTCCACTGACAAATAAGCGCAGCTGCTGAATAGTATTGGTTTTCGCTAAGAGGCTCGACGGTATCGAGTAGCCCAGCTGCACATTTTTCAGGCGAAGAAAATCGCCATCTTCAATAAACCGGCTTGAGAAACGATTATTGCTGTTAGGGTCTGACCGGACGGCACGTGGCATCAAAGTCGACGGATTTTCAACCGTCCATCTTCCATTGGTTGTACTCCACTGGTTAGCACCAGTGCTGGACATTGCCTCTCCGTCCGCCCGCGCCTCGTTGTACTTTTGAACATCACCTACGCCCTGAAGAAAGATCGATAAATCGAAATTTTTATAAGTCAACCCGACATTCAGGCCATAGTAAAACCCGGCAATCGTCTTACCAAGGTACGTCCTGTCATTATTATTAATTATGCTGTCCGGAACGGGATTAACAAATTGACCCGGGGCAGGCGCTCCATTCACATCAACAAAGTACATATCGCCTGGCTGCTGATTATTGGTGCCTACGCGATCTTCGTATATTGTTTTCCAATCGGTAATCTCCTGGGCTGATTGAAAGATACCGCCCACTTGATAACCCCAAAGATATCCGATTGGATAATTTTCCTGGATCCTTTCCCAATCAAACTCGCCACTGATTGGCGAGCCCCGGTACATTGTTTCCACACGGTTCTTTACCGTTGTGATGTTTCCCGATACGTTGAAGCCGAGACCTCCGATTGTGTTGGTATATCCAAGTTGAACTTCAACTCCAGCATTTCTGACATTCCCAATGTTCAAGTCAGTCGGTACTTCTATTCCGGAATTAGGCGGTAGCGACACATTTTGAATAATGCCTTCGGTATAGCGATTGTAGTATTCCGCTGTCAGAGTCACGTGACTCCTAAACAACGTCGCGTCGAAACCGATGTTAGTTGTTCGTACGCGCTCCCACGAGAGAGCGAAGTTAGGATAATTCGGAAGACGGATGCCCTGGTATTGTGTTCCAAATGGATTTCCATTGCCAGAGCCCAGGGAATAGTCAGGCTGAGCCTGTACGCTTGAGAGATAAGCAAATCCTTGTGTTGTTTCCTTGTTGCCAAGTTCTCCCCATCCTCCCCTAATTTTGAGATCATCAATGACGTTACCTCTCAACGGCTGAAAGAAATTTTCCGCGCTTATACGCCAGGCTGCAGCGAATGACGGAAATGTCCCCCAACGATAATCCGGGGCAAACACCGATGAACCATCTCTTCTCACTGTAGCATCCAAATAATATTTATCCTTGAACTTGTAGCTCACACGTGCCAGATATCCCTGCAATGCCTGCGGCCGCCTTCCCGTAAACGTACCGTTGAAAGGTGGATTATTGCTTACGTTTCGAAGGTCAGGATCCGTATAGTTTATTTGCCCGGACGAAGCGTCAGTGTATCTCCATGTTGATTCCTGATTCATCGCGCTCAACAGAACATCGAAGTTGTGATCACGAAACGACTTGTTATAATTGAGGGTAAGTTCTGTCATCAGGTTAAGGTTCCTGCTTTGTCTTTCGCCGTACGAACCTTTGGCGGTGCCATCATGCCCTGAGTAAGGATTGTTGGGGGTCTGTGAAAAGCGGTAGGAAGCATACTCACTCCATTCCTTTCGGAGATTGAAATAGTAATCTCCGTTAACACTCCCTTTAACCTTCAATCCTTTTAGTGGCTCTATTTGCAGATAGATGTTTCCAAATGTTCTGAACAAATCGAATGACCGGTCGCTGTAGCTTTGACTTGCGAACACATTGCCTCTCGTCGCCGGTCCCCAGAGATATGCCGGATCGCCGTCGAAGTTGAACTTCGGGCCAGGATTAACGAGGTTAAGATCAAAATCAGGATTAGCAACGAACTGAGCAGTCACGGACGGGGCGTAACCGGATACATCATTTGCATCATAGATAGGTTGCCACGGGGGAGCTGTAGCAACATAAGCAAGATCTGAACCTGTATTGTCTGATGCCTTATTATGGCCAAGCCTCAGATTCATTCCTGTTTCAATATACTTTCCAATCTTGCTTGTCACGTTAGAAGCCAGCGTAAGGCGTTCCAGGTAGTTTTCGATTAAAGATCCCTCGGTACGGCCGAATCCTCCTGACACAAAATACGTGGTATGATCACCGCCACCAGAGACGCGAAGACTGTAGTCTTCAATCACTGCTCCATCGTTCAGCAATTCGCTTTGCCAATCATAAGTCGGACTGCTTCCAAGATACGCCGGATCTGCGGGTCTAAATTCAGCAGGCAGGTTTGCCGCTTCTGCCGGATTGTTGGCATATGACTGCTGGTATAGTGCCGTATAATCTGCGGTGTTCAACATTTTAAATTTCTTTGGAACATTCTGAAAACCGCGCTGTGCGCTGAATTCGATCTTAGGTGCTCCGGTCTTTCCGCGCTTTGTGGTAATTAGAATAACCCCGTTCGATGCCCTGACACCATAGATAGCAGCGGCGGACGCGTCTTTCAATACTGATATCGATTCAATGTCGTTGGGATTGATCGACGACATGATATTAACCGGAGAGCGAATATCCTGGTCGCCGGCAAATCCGCTGCTGGCTCCCCCTTCAATTATCGGGATGCCATCAATCACATAGAGCGGCTCCGCATAGCCCCACGTGGCAACTCCGCGGATTTGGACATTCGGGCGGTCAAAAGGACTCCCACTTGGCGTTCCAACAAATACCCCCGCCATCCTTCCCTGCATCGCCATTTCCGGATTCATGTTCACAGTCTTGGTGATCTCCTCGCTGCTCATGGTTGAAATGGCTCCGGTGAGATCTTTCTTTGCACGTTCCCCGTAGCCGATTACAACCACTTCCGAAAGTGTGTTGACGTCGGGCGTCAAAGCTATATCAATTGTGGATTGACTGCCTACTATTCTTTCTTCCTGACGATAACCTATAAATGAAAAAACCAGGACAGAATTTTCGTCGATAACAGAAAGGATATATTTTCCTTGTGAGTCGGTGGCCGTGCCATTCGTCGTTCCCTTTTCAATAACATTCACCCCCGGCACAGCTTGCCCAGCATCGTCGACTACCCTACCACTCACCTGAATTGCAAAAACAACTTTTTCCGACGGGCCTTCTTCAACCTCTGTGGGATGCAGAACAACCTCGTCATCTAAAACCTCCCACGACACACCGGACGTAAACAGCTTCTGCAACACTTCTTGCAAGGTCGCGCTATCAACGGAGATAGAAGCTCTGTTCTCAGTCTGTTTTAGGTTCGAACTGTAGTTAAAAACGATTGAAGTTTGTTCTTCAATGGAAGAAAGGATGAAATGTATTTTCCTGTTCTTAAAGTCCAGAGACACTTTCTTATCGAGAATTTCCTGGCCACTGGAATCGGCAGCACAGACCAGTGATCCAAAGGTGACCGCGATAATAAACTGTGCCAGAGATATTTTCATAATTACAAAAAATACATATTGATTCCATCTATGTTTTTTCATAGTTTTAAAAAGGTTTTTGTTTCAAATCGGACAAGAATCAGATTGCATCCAGAATCAGTGGATGCGCAATTGGAGCAAAGCCGTGATGGTCGAACATCGTCGGCTTTGTTTTTTGTATACTTAGGTAGAATTCTCCATAGGCTGTTTTATTTAGTTATTGACATCCCTTCCCAGCTATTACAATTATCCCATCTTTCTGACTATAAGAAGCGCCTATAGCCTTGCAAATGATGTTGAGCCTGCTGTAAATACCACCATCGCTTAACGTGGTAGTCACTTTGCAACTTTCAAAAACGTCTTCCTGATACTTAATTTCAATACCATAAATATCCTCAAGGGCATCGATAACGTCCCGGAATGGCGCGGCCTCGAATTTTAGCTTTCTTCTAACTTCTTCCTGCGGTTTAAGAGGCTGAGGGGCTTCAACAAGCGCTTTCGATACGCTCGTTTGATCCCTGCTATAAATCGCTTGCTGATTCGCAGCCAGGATAACATTCTCATGCCTGTTTTCTTTTTTGTCAGCCCGGGTTTGGATAGCAACTTTACCAGTCTTAACTGCAACAGTGATATTTTTATCGGAACTAAATGCCCGTATCCTGAAGCTTGTACCTAAGACTTTGGTCACGACATCTCCCGCGTCGACATAAAAAGGTTTTGACCGGTTGTGGCTCACGTTGAAAAAGGCTTCTCCGGTTAGAAAAATTTTGCGGTCCACCTGGTTAAAATCCATGGCAACTTGAATTGAACTTTTTGGTTCGAGCGCAATTCTTGTGGAGTCGGAAAGTACTATATGCTTTACAGCGGAAGTTTCATTCTTTATTTCCCTCTCGACGGGTGCATGGTAAGAAATTTTTTCTTCCGCCACGCCAGGCCGGTCCGTGTTACTGTTATATATATAGGCAACGATCAAAAGGATTACTGCGGCCGCTGCGGATAATGCGGGCCATAACTTCAAGGTTTTTGGTTTGTCCCCTTTTATTTTGTTTTGAATCTTCTTGAAACTCCCATCAACAATTTTCCTTCTTTGAAGTTCGTTGAGTTCGGGATAACGGTTGATCATCTCCAGCGACGAATACCATTTTTCAATCCAATTCACTTCCTCCTCAGTAGCGTTCCCTTTCAGGTAGCGCTTGAGGACTTTATCAAAATCCTTTTCTGACTTCATATTGCAATAGTCGAACAACTCGCCAGGGAGACTAAACGATTTTCAACTTTATTTCAAAATTAACGACATCGCAAACGGTTGACTTTTTAATAATATTTCCATAACGTTGATTAAATTTCCCCTTGAACTCATTTCGAGACCATAGTGACGAAGAACTATTGTTGTTGATAAGACAAGACGATGAGGAAGCGTTTACCCACCTGTTCAACCGATATGCAGGGAAGATTGCATCGCTTGCTTTCTCAAAAGTGCACTCTGCAGAAATTACGGAGGAGATAATCCAGGAGATATTTACAGCTATTTGGGAAAAGAGACACAAGCTGGAGATCAATACGTTTTCGAATTACATATTCCTTGCTGTCAAATATCAGGCAATAGATCACCTAAGGCGGCAAATCAGAATGAAGAAGCATGGCCTCCTATTGAGGGCCCTCGTAAAAATTAGCGAGGAAGAAACTCTAAAGACTGTTGAGCTTCACGAGTTAGAAGACTATTTGCAGAAGGGGATTTCAAGACTTCCGGATAAGACACAGCAGGTTTTTAAGCTCAATAGGTTTGAAGGCAAATCCATTTCGGAGATTGCCGTCAAATTGAATCTGTCTGAGAAGGCTATCAAGTATCACATATCAAAATCGCTAAAGGATTTGCGACTTCATCTGAAACATTTTTTAATGACTTTAATTCTGTAGGTCCACCGGAAGAAACGGCATTGTGTGGTATCGACAACGCTACGGGTGGCTCACTAAAAGCATTCACTGCAACAAGAAGTAAGGATCGAAAAATCCCCCGGTTTTTTTTAGCAAAGATAAAGAGAGATGAAAGGTCCAAATTCCTTGCAAATCTACAATGACGTTGTATCGTGGGAGAAGACGTAAGTTTGTATCGTTGTCCCAAAGT
>DASUTP010000616.1:0-11675 GCA_036374515.1 Chryseolinea sp.
AGGTCAAGTCCCTTTACTTTATCGTCAACGGAATTTTTAGCGGAAACGATGATTACGCTTTCCTGCTTTTTCATCTTTCTTAATTCCTCCAGCAGGGTAATCCCATTTCCCCCCGGAAGGGTAATATCAAGCAAGATACAGTCGTAGTCGTACGTCGTTATTTTATCGTAGCCTGAGGAAAAATCTGCTGCCGTTTCGACGAGAAACTTTTCTTGCTGCAGCGACTTAACGATAACATCCCGCATTTCCTCCTCATCTTCGATTACAAGAATTTTCATGGAATCCGTTTTCTGTCTTTAAATCTAGCGCCAAACCGCCGGTTTCAAAATAAAACGAAGATTTTGGAAAGAAGTGGGAATTAATAAAGGTCTTCTTAAACCGAATTGTCATTATCAGACTGCTGCTCCGAGAGAACTGACTGGAACTTCCATTCCGTATCAGAAAACTGAATACGCATAACCTTTAAGACTGTGCGTCAAAAAAAAGGCTGCCTTTTCAAGCAGCCTGGGAGTCAATGATTAAAATCTTCTTTTCCTATGATCTGCTTTTTGCCGTTCCCATTTTTTGTACTGCTCTTCAGTAAGAACGGATTTTGTCCTTGAGCGGTACTCATCGCGAAGCTTTTTGGCTTTGTCCCGAAGATCCTCGCGGGCAACTGTACTGTCATTTCTAAGCGTGTGAAACTTATCTGCAAATTCCTTGTCTAGCGTTTTTATCTTTGCCGTTTGTTCTTCCGAAAGGGAAAGTGTTTCTTTCATTCTTTGGGCGTGTTCGCCACGGTATTTTGCAACCCCGGCCTTGTGTTTTGACGCCTGGCTTGTCCGGTATGAATTCCATTTGGCTTTTTGATCTTCTGTCAACACCTTGCCGATCGCTATATCTTTTTCTTGGCGCAAGGACCTTGTCCTTTTTTGCATTTCCTGTCTCAACAATGTTGAGTCTCTTCGCAAATTCATTTGCTTATGCGCAAAATCTTCATTGATGGATTTGACTGCCTTATACTGAACATCGTCTAATGACAATTCAGTTTTCATCTTATCCGCTTGCATTGCCGCCCGATCCATCGGATCTACCTTTCGCTGAGCAATGATGATGGTACTCGCCATCATCATTCCTAGTAACACACAGATCTTTCTCATATTAGTTTTTTTAACCTTAGACATACAGATTTGGCTCCAGGATTAATGGCTTTTAAAATAATTAGACAAAATTGTTTTTTTATTCTACGCAACGGCTGGTTATAACGACCAATCAGATCATACCTTAACACCAATCCGTCAGGCGTACTATCCTAAACTTTATTATATTGATCTTATGCTGCGGTCATGCTAAAAAATCGAAATGCCCCCGCAATAATGTCGTTTACCCAAAACAAACCCTCTCTTATGGAACAACTATCAACCTACAGCGAACGATTCATCGACTGGATCTTCGTTTATGGGCCTAAGCTCATCGGTGCACTCGTCGTATTTATCCTGGGCCTCTATCTCACCAACTGGCTGACTCGCAAGGCAGCGCGCGGAATGTACCGCCGGCATCTCGACGTTTCCCTTCAATCATTTCTCAGCAGTATGGTCGGCATCGGATTGAAGATTTTACTTCTGATCACTGTTGCCGGCATGGTTGGTATTCAGACCACATCGTTCATCGCGGTGATTGGCGCGATGGGCCTTGCTGTTGGTTTAGCCTTACAAGGTTCACTTTCAAACTTCGCGGGTGGCGTTTTGATTTTAATTTTCAAGCCATTCAAGGTGGGCGACGTTATCGAGTCCCAGGGACAGACTGGATCAGTCAGTGAAATTCAGATCTTCAACACAATACTTTTAACGGGCGAAAACAAAACGGTAATACTTTCGAATGGTGCTGTTTCCAATAATACAATTGTCAACTATTCAAAGCACGGCACACTTCGTGTGGATATCACGATGGCGATAGCTCCTTCAAATGATATTCAGAAAGTGAAAAGTGTTGCCAACGAAGCATTGCTAAATCACCCCAAAGTATTGAAAGATCCTAAACCGACGGTGAATGTTCTTCGCGTGGGAGATGGCGCCGTAACGCTTGCCATCCGCCCGTTTGCCGCTGCCGGAGATTATTGGGATGTTTATTTTGACGTACAGGAAATGCTGAAAACCACATTTGAGTCGAACGGGATCTCCGCTCCTATACCAACACGCGTTGTGCTAAACAAATAGCATGGGAGTGTAGAGTAGTATTTCGCTTACGAGAAAAGAAGCGCTGTTAGAGTCCCTCCACCAAGTATCTAAAACGCGACAGCCTGCGCATCAATCAGCGTTCTAGCGGGCCGATGGAAAACTCTTCCTTTAGTTTCTCCGTATAAGACCTTTCTTTTAAAAGACTTGTAACACCACCTTCTGCTTTGACAAATGAAACCTGTCACGAATGATCATTTAACGGAAAAAGGGATTTTAAACCTTGTGGAAGCGTTCAGAACCAGAGCACTTCCTGCATCTGAATGGACACATGAGGCGCACCTTGTCACCGGTCTTTGGTTTAACTACACATATTCCGAGCTTGAAGCGGTTTGCTTTCTAAGAAGCGGCATCATTTCCTATAATATTAGTGTTGGCGGAGAAAATACACCTGAAAAAGGTTATCACGAAACGCTAACATTGTTTTGGTGCAAAGTGCTCCACGCATTTGTCAAAAATAACCGCGAGATGCCGGTAACAGAATTATGCAAAAAATTCCTGCAGAGTCAGTGGTCGTCGAAGGAAGTCCCACTACAATACTATAGCCGGGAGCGATTATTTTCGCTCCGGGCCCGCGCCACCTGGGTTGCTCCCGACCTCAAAGCTTTAAGCTAACTATGTTGTGTGAAATTCTTCAGCACGGCCTCGAGCGCCTTGCAGAGGTCGTTGAATTTAGCAAGCTTTTTGACAACGTCATTTGCACCGAGTTTCTTATAGTCACTGGCATCGCGGGGCAAGATAGCGGTAGAGTAAATTATGGTCGGTATTTGGCTCCATTTGTAATTCTTCTTGATTTGAACAAGCAATTCCCTTCCGCTCATGCGGGGCATGTTGATGTCCAGAAAAATAATATCGGGCACGGAATCGGATCGCAGCGTTTTTAACGCAGTTAGACCATCGTTTGCAATAAGACATTGTGATTCAGGGCTCACTTTCTTGAGCGCTTCACTGAAAAAATCGGTGTCATCTGGATCGTCGTCAATGCACAAGACAACCATAACCACTGAATTTATTGGCGGAAATAAAAAACGTGATGCGACGATCGCTTTATTTAAGGCAATTAACTAGCAAACGACCGGATTTGTGTAAAGAATTTTTTGCTGGTGGACTGCCTCTGCCAGCCGACGCACTTCAACCGATCAGCTTACCGGGCAGTTCCTTCTCCACAATTTTACCATCGATCAGATCAACGAAATAGCTTTTGCTCTTCTCACTTGATGCTACCGCCTCCACCAGCTTTTCATTCTCAAAATACAGACAGGCTTTATCGTCGCAAGCGTAGCCCGGAAGAAGTTCGCCTTTTGCAATCAGATCATGATAGAGCGGCCGCCGGGTAGGTTCGGTGTCGTAGTGGGGACAGTGCGATCCCTTAAGCCAGCCTAGACATTCAATCTTAGAGATTTTTACCGGCCGTGAATCGGTCGTCCCATTTTGAAACCAGCAGAGTGACCCGGCACTTCCCCCGGACATAATTATACCCGCTTCATACGCCATTCGCAATGCCGCATCAATCCCCTGCGACTTCCAGATGGAAAGCATATTCAAAGTATTTCCCCCTCCAACAAGAATTGCGTCCATACTCATGATAGTTTCTTCAAAACTTTCTTTTGTAGTGTATGAGTCGATAAATGTTTCCATCACATAAGGCCTCATGGGCAGATCCTCGCAGGATGCGTACCAGCCGTTGATGGATATTGGATTATCACCAGTAGCGGTAGGCAAAAAACAAATCTTCGGATTTTCCTTTCGCGTCAGACCTATCAAGTAACGCGTTATGGCTTTGTCACGCCCGCCGCCAAAAATAAATACCTTTCGTTTTGCTTCTTCCATGGGTAAAAATTCTTCGTTGGTTGTAAGGAGTGGAAGGCCGGTAGTTAGTGTGGTAGTAGACTGGATAAAATGCCTTCGCTTCATGCTTAATGCTTGTACTGATACAAACCTAAATCAAATTCTCACAATTTGACAATGAAGGACGGTCATCCTTTCAGAAAAGGCCAAGCAATTCTGCCAAAATTTCATGTTCAAAAAAGGAAAACCAGCGAAATATAAAATCGCATAAAATTTGGTGTCGCCAGAACACAACATTAACGCAATGGCACCTATTAAACTGGGAAATATTACCGTTGAAATAGCTGTTAAAAATATAGATGGATACATTCACGAACTCATTGATATCCCTGTCAAAAGTGGATTTTGGATCGCGTTTACCGTCAGAAATGAGCAGGGTAAAACAGAGACCTTCCCTTTGGTCGACAGCGATCACAAAATAAAAGTTTATAACACGTACGGCGACGCTTTACACGATGCTGCCCAGAAGTTATTAAAAAACAAAATGGCGGAAAATCATCACTCCACTTCTCAAGAGTAACCACCAAGGTTATTCCGACCGGAGGTTGCTTGCCGGGTTTGTCAACGCAGCACGCAGGGATTGATAGGTGATTGTCGCCAGCGCAATAAGTAAGGAGATAACACCTGCGACAAAAAATACATCCCAGGTGATTTTGACTTTATACTCGTAGTCCTCCAGCCACATCCTCATCATGTACCATGCGAAAGGAACGGCAATGAAAAAAGATATCACTACCAGCTTCACGAAATTACGGGTCAACAGCCCGAAAATGTTCTTGACGGATGCGCCGAGCACGAGGCGAATGCTGATTTCCTTATTTCGCTGTTCGACCATAAATGCTGACAGCGCAAAAAGTCCCAGGCTGGCAACGACAATTGCTAAGGCAGCAAAACTTCCAAAGACATATCCCATACGTTGAACGTCGTCGTACATTCGAGCATAGCTTTCATCGAGAAAAGTATAACGAATAGGCTGATGCGGCATAAACTTTTTCCACAGCCTGGTGACTGCGTCAATCGTCCCTGACATATCTTCTGTCCTGACTTTAATCGAGACAATGTTTCCCCCTCTCCCCAGCACAAAACATAGTGGTTCAATCTTTCCTTTCATCGACTCGAAATGAAAGTCTTCAACAACCCCGATCACATTATAGGTTTCCCAATTCATGATGCGTTCGCCCACCGGCTTTTTAAATCCGAATTTTTTGGCCATCGCCTGATTAATGATGATGGCTTGTGAATCCGATGCTATCTCGGGTACAAAATTTCTCCCTTCCAAGAGCTTCATCCCCATGGTTTTGATATAGTCGGCATCCACGTACCATTTTTGCGCGCCGATAGCCTTTTCTTCCTTGGATTTTCCTTCCCTCCAAAAGCCGTTTTGATCGCGTTTGGTACCCATCACGGGCAGGTAACTGCTGATCGTTACATTCTCCACCTGACCCAGTTTTTTCAATTCATTTTTAAACGTGACCTGCTGGTCAGCCAACGTGCCGGCACCCTGCACCATTATCACCTGCTCCTTGTCAAATCCAACTTTAGTATTTAGAAGGTAACCCATCTGCCTGTAAATAACGAAGGTCCCGATGATCAAAATGATCGACGTGGTAAACTGAAAAACAACCAATGCACTTCTGGTCTTTGAACTTTTGCTGCCGCGGCTAACCATTCCTTTTAATACGTCAATTGGTTTGAACGACGATAGATAAAATGAGGGGTAGATACCCGCCAGAATTCCGATGAAGATCGCCGAAACAATTAGAATTGGTACAAACCACCAGGCCGACCAGGGTATACTGAGAGTTCTGCCTGCGATCTCACTAAAATACGGTATGGCTATTGCAACAATTAACATCGCCAGCATAAATGACACCATGCTTACCAATATCGACTCCGTTAGGAATTGTCGCACAAGGTAACTCCGGAGTGATCCAACAACTTTCTTCAGGCCCACCTCTTTTGCCCGGTTCGCAGATTTCGCTGTAGACAGATTTATAAAATTAATACAGGCTAAAACAAGGATAAATCCCGCAATACCACCGAAAAGCCACACGTAACGGATGTCGCCGTGTGGGATAATATCGCCGATCCCTTCCGATTTCAAATGCACGTCTCCTATGGGCTGCAAGCGGAACGCATGGTTCTTCTTCACATCGGCCAGCGACTGGTCGCCGGTTTTTTCAAGGTAGCCGACATAATGGGTGTCACGAATCTTCAGCAGTTTGTTCTCCAATTCCTTCGGGTCAGTTCCTTCCCTCACTTTGATATAGGGATTATAGTTCCAACAGCACCAGCTCGTCTGTTCACCTGGCCAGAATTCCTCACCGGTCAGTGTAATCAAAAAATCATATTGAAGGTGCGACGTAACGGGGAAGTCATTCATAACGCCACCGATGGTGTAAGGCCTTTTTTTATCTTCGTTGAAAATGACCGTGCGTCCCACGGGGTCTTCGTTAGGGAAATATTTATCGGCCTTGCGTTTCGATATAACAATGGTATTGGGTTTATCCAGCGCATGTTGTTGATTTCCATAGACCATCGGTATTTCCAGGATTTCAAGAAGGTCCTGGTCCGCATATGCAAATCCTTCTTCGTAGGTATCTTCAACCTGATCTTCTCGTCGAAATAAGTTATTGCCGGCGTTGTACCAATTGTAAGGGATCAACCTGCCAGCTTTTTCAATCTCGGGAAATTCCTCCCTGAGAATTCCCGCGATTGGCGCCGGGAACGAAGTCCACTTTTCTAATTCAGGCCCTTTGAATTCATTGTAGACTCTATAGATGTTCCTGGAATTCTTATAATGAGTATCATAGCTCAATTCATGTCTGATAAAAATTGCTATGAGGATGCAGGTTGCCAGGCCAAGGGCGAATCCACCGATCTTGATAAAAGTATACATCTTCTGCCGGGACATTGTTCGCCATGCGATTTTGAAATTATTTCTAAACATAGTGAAGGTGTTAATGTGGTTATACCGTGATCTTTTCCGAATGGCAAAAGGTTGAAAAAACAAAACGACGTTCCAGACAAACAGGGCGTCAGCTTTTCTTTTGCCCATTGAAGCATATCGTCGCTGGTAGAGTTCAACCATATCGCCCATCGCCGCATCGGCGAGGTGATCGTTACAATACCAGGCGAACAAACGCATCGCCCAGGCGGGAGGTGTCTTGTGCGGTAATCTCGCCTTCATAATTTTCCACCCTCCCAAACGATTTTTGGAACTTCCCGCCACATTGAATTTCTCAGCTCACGCGACTCATTGAGAACTTTCTTGCCCGATTGCGTAAGTGTGTAAAGCCTTTTCTCCCGTCCACCGCGCACTTCGTTGGAGCCACCCAAATGCGATTTCAGGTATCCTTTGTCTTCGAGTCGTACGAGCGCCTTATGCACAGAACTGATCATGATGTTACGGCCAGTTTGTTTTTCCAGCTCATCGACGATGGCAAGTCCATATGCATTGCCAAAAAGAATTCCCACAGCCAGCAGTACCAGCTCTTCAAACTCTCCAAGATAAGTCCCTTTCATGTGCTTATTTGTTTCACCTTTGCCTACAATACCAGCGATTCAAAAAAAGGTTGCAAACTTTTTATCGAAATATTTTCGGAATTGCCTGCACCATGCATTATTATTGATCTCATTCGCACAGATATGTTCGAAAACGACCAGCAATGAGGGCCTATTCAGCACAAAAAATGCGAATGAGTCGTTAGGCAGCCAATTTTGAGGATGGCATTAAATTAGTCTCCTGTAACTGCAAAAGACTTTCATGCTCAAGAACTATCTCAACATTGCGTGGCGCACCATTGTAAAAACAAAAGTTTTTTCAATGATCAATATTTTTGGTCTTGCCGTGGGCATGGCAGCATTTATGTTCATCATCCAATATGTCCAATTCGAACGCAGCTACGAAGCTTTCAATAAGAACGCCGACAACATTTACCGAATAACACTGGACTTATACAACGGTAAAGAATTTGTCGTTACCGACTGTGAAACTTACGCACCCGTAGGGCCGCTTTTAAAAGAAAAGATGCCGGAAGTGGTCGATTATGTAAGAATGTATCACAATGACGGTCTTAAGGACATTGAAGCAAACAACAGAAAATTCCTGGAGGAAGGAATTTATTTTGCTGATCCCTCTGCTTTCAACTTTTTCGCTATCGACCTTTTACACGGAGACCCGCTCACGGCATTGTCAGCACCCTATAAAGCCGTGCTGAGCGAAACGATGGCTAAAAAATATTTTGGGCGCACAGACGCGCTTGGTGAGTCGTTCAAGATGGGCGCTTCGGTTTACCAGGTCTCGGCCATTATGAAAGATGTGCCCTACACTACGCACCTGAAGTTCAATACACTCGTGTCGCACGCCACCCTGGGCCAAATGTATTCGTGGTATAAAGAAGACAGCTGGAATGGCAACAACGAATACACTTACCTCCAGTTAGAACCAGGCACCAGCCTTTCTTCTTTCAATAGCAAGCTTGTGACGTTTGCCAAATCATTGCATGATAAAATTGGCGACGAACGTTTTGTCGCTGAACCCATCAAGGATATTCACCTTTATTCCAACAAGTCATTTGAACCTGAAGTAAACGGAAGCGCAAAGACCGTTTACTCATTGCTTGTTATTGCAATTTTCATTATTGTCATAGCATGGGTCAATTACATCAATCTGTCTACCGCCAGAGCGATCGAGCGTGCGAAGGAAGTGGGCATCCGAAAGGTGATGGGTTCATTGCGCTCTCAGCTTATTTTTCAGTTCCTCGCTGAATCCGCCATCGTCAATATCATTGCTGCCGCATTGGCATTTGTACTTTTTCAAACAGGATTGCCTTTTTTTCGAACAATAACAGGCCAGCCTTTAAGCTTGGATATCGTTGGAAGCGCCACCTTCTGGTACGTATATCTTGCAATTTTGGGCGTAGGGACACTCTTGTCTGGATTTTATCCAGCAATTGTTCTATCGTCTTTTAAACCTGTCACAGTCTTAAAAGGGAAGTTTCGAACCTCAAGCCACGGACAACGGTTACGCCAGGGGTTGGTCGTGTTTCAATTTGGAGCGACGGTAATTCTAATGATCGGAATGTCGGCCGTCTACCTGCAATTAAAGCATTTAAGGACAATCGACCTGGGCATGAGCCTGGACCAAACGCTAGTGGTAAGAGCACCGTATCTGGAAGGGGGCGATTCAATTGCGAAGGTGAAGCAGCAAGCTTTGGAAACTGCGCTGCTCTTGAACCCATCCGTTCAAACGGTGGCCGGCTCGGAAATTGTTCCGGGCCTGAGCCAGCATGAAATGAGCACGACCTCTAGTGTCACGAAAGTAGGCGAGGAGAAAAAATCAAGTTACACTTACTACTTTTTTTCCATTGATGCAGGTTTTCTACCCGCTCTGGAACTCAAACTGTTGGCCGGACGTAATTTTGAAGCGGGCATGCCCAATCATGACATGGTAATAATCAACGAAGAGGCCGTTTACCGGCTTGGGTTTTCGAGCCCCGAGGAAGCGCTGGGGTCAAAGATCTCTTTTATCACCAGACGGAAAGGTCAGCCTTCCACCATAATTGGCGTGGTTGCTAAGTATTATCAACAAAGCCCGAAGGAACAACAAATACCATTGTTGCTGCGATATGAAGACAATGCCGACTATTTCAGTATTCGGCTTAACACCGATAATATGTCCAAGACGTTGGCTGAGGTGAAAGAAATTTGGAATCAGGTTTTTCCAAATACCGTGTTCCATTATTTTTTTCTTGATGAAAAATATGATCAGCAGTACAGTGCCGACATGCAGTTTGGAAAAGTGGTTGCAACATTTTCAGGTTTGGCAGTTTTCATCGCGTGCTTGGGATTGTTCGGGCTTTCTGCGTTCACCATTGTTCAGCGAACCAAGGAAATCGGCATTCGCAAAGTGCTTGGCGCGTCTGTATTGCAAATTGTCCATTTGCTCTCGAAAGACTTTGGTAAAGTAGTGTTGCTCGCATCCCTGCTTGCTTTGCCAATCGCTTACATCGCAACAAAGCAGTGGCTATCGGGCTACGCTGTAAAAATTACACTCAACGTTTGGATGTTCTTATTTCCCGTGATCATCATTTTCACTATTGCCATACTGACGGTAAGTTTTCAAACTATCAAAACCGCGCTCGAAAATCCTTCAGGATCGCTAAGACAAGAATAGTTGATTAACACCAGCTGACTTCTGAAATCACAACTTGCTATTGTGATTTTGACTAAAGTAGTATATTTCGGTCATGCAAAAACTGACCTTATCCCTACTCATTTTCGTGTGCGCCGTGCGCACAGTAAGTGCTCAAAATATTCCGCTCCCGGAACATCCTCGCCCCGATTTTGAACGAACAATGTGGCAAAATCTTAATGGCACCTGGCAATTTGAGTTCGATTCACTCGACCAGGGTGTATCAAAAAAATGGAATGAGGGACAAATGGCATTTACGCAGAAAATTACCGTGCCATTCCCCTGGGGCTCCGAGCTTTCCGGCGTTGCAGATAAGTCAGATATTGCCTGGTATCAACGGGAAATAAATGTAACGCCAGAATGGAAAGCCAAACGCACGTTTATTACGATCGGCGCGTCCGACTGGGAAACAACGGTGTGGCTCGATGGCAATCTGCTGGGGACACATCGGGGTGGTTATACGCCTTTTTCATTTGAACTCACACCTTTTGTTAAATATGGCGAGGTTCAAAAACTCGTAGTTCGAGTGGACGACAAACGAAGAGACTTCACGTTATACGGGAAACAGGGCTACGGAAATGCCAGAGGCATGTGGCAAACGGTGTACCTGGAGGCCCGGGGGAAAGAATATGTCGACGCCATACATTTCAGACCGAACATCGATGAAAACAATACAATGGTGACCGTTTACCTGCCTGAAGCAGCTGCCTCGGACTTAAAAGTCAGCCTTAACATCAAAACGGCAGCGGCTCCGATTTTAACCGAGAGTATAATACCAAAAGGAAAAGATAAGGTCAATTTTACAGTCTCAATTCCCAATGCAAAGCTGTGGACCCTCGAAGACCCGTATCTTTATGAGGCCGAAGTCAAACTGGGAGACGATAACCTTAAGACCTATTTTGGCATGCGGAAGATTTCTGTCGTAAACCTTCCAGGAACAAATTTCCCGTACGTTGCCCTTAACAATAAACCAGTATACCTTCAGTTGGCATTGGATCAATCTTACCATCCTGAAGGTTTTTATACTTTCCCCACCGACGCATTTATGCGAAAAGAGGTTGAGTTAGCAAAATCGATCGGCCTAAACGGGATACGGCCCCATATCAAGGTTGAAATTCCAAGAAAGTTATACTGGGCAGACAAACTGGGTGTATTGATCATGGCAGATCTGCCGAACAGCTGGGGCGATCCCGATGCACACATGCAACGGGAAGCAGAGAAAACGCTTCGAGAGATGATCAAAAGGGACTTTAACCATCCAGCCATTTTCACGTGGACGCTTTTTAATGAGACCTGGGGCCTTCGCACGCATACCGAAGAAAATGGAGAGCGTGTAGGCCGGTATCTTCCTGAAACCCAACAATGGGTGGCATCTATCTATTACCTCGCCAAATCGCTGGATCCGACGCGACTCGCAG
>DASUTP010000617.1:0-5633 GCA_036374515.1 Chryseolinea sp.
AGAAGGAAAAAATGCTGCAGGGGGAACTGTATAACGCCCTTGACAAAGAGCTTGCAAACGACAGGTTGCAAACAAGACTTTTGATTAAACAGCTAAATGAGACGCGCGAAGACGATGTTAAGGGCCGAAGCAGAGCCCTAAACTTGTTAATTCCAAATGCCGGAACCGGCCTATGGCTTCAGCCACCTTTTTACTGTGATTATGGTTACAACATTCTTGCCGGCGAGAATGTGTTTTTTAATTTCAACTGTGTGGTGTTGGATGTAACGTATGTCACCATCGGAAGCCGAACATTATTCGGACCTAACGTTCAGATCTATACAGCAACCCATCCGATTCACTATAGGGAAAGGGCCTCTGGTCTGGAATATGCAAAACCCATCGCTATCGGTGAAGATACCTGGATTGGAGGAAGTGTTGTCATTTGTCCAGGCGTAACCATCGGCGACAGGTGCGTTATTGGTGCGGGAAGTGTTGTTACGAAGGATATTCCCTCGGACGTTTTCGCGGCCGGCAATCCATGTCGTGTAATACGCACGCTGGAAAAATAGTGTCGGCATTAAGAACCGGAAAAATCCTTTTTTTTGCAGCCATAAGCTTTAACCGTCGCTGGAAATATTCTCACCGTTTCTAGTTCGGGATTATGGTATATTGAAAAAACTAAAACGAAATTGCATGATTAAGCGTGTCAACATCTTATTGCTTGGATTAATATGCGCCATCGGCTGTACTTCGCCCCGTTCGAACGAAGGAAATGACGATGCATCGGTAGTTGTCAATGCAACCGCCAAGGCACGAATAGATTCAACTTTACACTCGCTGTTGGATTCGGGTAAGGTTGTCGGAATATCCGCACTGATTTTTGAAAAAGGAAAGGAAGCCTACTTCAACGCTTTCGGTTTTGCAGACCGCGAAGCAAACACACCGATGGACCGCAACACGATTGTAAGGATCTATTCCATGACCAAGCCCATTACAGGGGTTGCCTTGATGAAGCTGCATGAGCAAGGTGCATTTGAACTCGACGATCCGGTATCCAAATATGCTCCTGAATTTGCCGAGATGAAGGTTTTCAAAGGCATTGGCCCTGCCGGAAAGATCCTCACCGAACCGGCGAAAAGACCCATTACTATCAGGGATGTCACGCGGCATACAGCAGGGTTTGCAAACCAGGATCACGAAGGTTTAGGTTCGCTTGTTGCGGCTGCCGACGTAATGAGCTTTCAGAATAGTCTGACACAAATGGCGCAAAAGCTCGCTGCACTTCCATTGGCATTTCATCCCGGAGATCAATGGGCGTATGGTGTTTCCGTAGATGTTCAGGCTTATTTGGTTGAGCGGATCTCGGGGCAGCCGTTTGATACATATGTTCGAGAAAATATCCTGGATCCGCTTGAAATGGCCAATACCAGGTACGTTGTGCCTGAAAGCGACATGGGTCGCTTTGCCGCTGTTTACAGGCGAAGTGACGACCCTGCCCCATTGAGCAGGGTGCCGGACGAAAACGCAAATTCATTCAACACGAAGGATTGGCCGTTGAAACCCGGTGGCTTTGGGTTCACCTCTACTGTAGATGATTACATGCGGTTTGCCCGCATGCTCGTAAATGAAGGGACGCTGGATGGAAAAACTATATTAAAAGAAGAGACTGTAGAATTAATGGCTACAAATCATTTGTCTGATAGCGTTACAGAACGTATGTGGCTGCCTGGCAAAGGTCAGGTAGGATTTGGAATCGACTTTGCCGTCAGGGTTCGTCCCCCAGCTAGCGCTGAAGAAAATAATGGTGTCGTCGGCGAATTTTTTTGGGATGGTGCCGCGAGCACGCTTTTCTGGGTCGACCCAAAGAATGAGTTAACGGCCGTGTTATTCGTTCAAATAATGCCGTTCGATGGTTCATTGCACAAGACATTCCGCGATGCTGTCTATGGGCGCTATAAGACCAAGGCAATTGCCGCCGACCGATAGCGGAAAACGGATGGTCCGATGAGAATCGATTAATAGTTTGTAACGCCCGTCAAAGTTAGAAACTGATATAAAGTGAACACGGTTAGGGGCGGCGAGAAAAATACCTGAAGCTAAGTGCCCAAGTCTACATGGGTTAAGAAGTCTTTTTTTGATAATGAATACGCCATTGAAGCTGCCAGGTAGCGCCGCCATCTCTGCTGATCTCCCAATCCCACGTTAAAGCATCGGCAGCGATATCGTAAAACACCATTCGCTGTATGACTTTCTCGCCGTTTACGTTTTTCATTTGCGTTTTGAAGATCCGTTTTTTTCCCTCAACAGCGCCTTCAAAGTCATAGTACCCACCGCGGTTGTCCGCCCAAGCCTGATGCCAGGTTTTTCTTGTCTGATTATAGACACTAATGCTTGTACCCTTAAAGTCGCCATTCGCTTCGCAAAAATTCTCCTGGATCACCTTCCCATCCAGGATCTTTTTTATGCTGTTAGTTCCTTTGTCAATCTTACCATCAGCATTCGTCCATGTGAGGTCCCACTCCCCCACCCAAAAATCGAATAATGCAGAGTCTTGAACCGGGAGTGATTGTGCTGATACCTGGCCAGCACAAGTACATAGGATTATGAAGAGGGTTTTTTTCATGTCCTTTTGTTTTCAGCAAAACTTAGAAAAACGGACACAAAAATCATACATCAACATGCGGGATTTAGCCTTTCCATTTCATACCGCTAAAGGTGATATAACTATGGCTTGTCTGCATGCGAGTTTGTACTGCACATCTGGCGCGCCCGTCAACATATTGCAACGGTATCGATATGCGTCATAGAAATTGCGATAAGGGAAGGAAATTTAATATTCAGAAGTTTTTACTATTCTTAAATGCTTGCGCCGGGCCCTGGATGTTAAGCCATACAGGTGCCTTCAGCTTTTTTTAAATCCCTTGCCCATAGCACTGCCGAGTTCAATAATGTTGCCGGCTTGAGATAAAAACAACAAAGTTGATTTAGAAATTAACTTTACCCATTGATCAACTTGAAAGGCATACTACCCAGTATGGTTTTCAACGGCTTTATAAAACACCTCAGTTTGAGATTGCCGGACACCTGCAATTAATTTGGAGTGGGCCTTACAGATATGGGACAATGATTCGGTACCATCTTGTTGAAAACCATGCTGCGGGTAAGCGCAGAATAGGCAAAATGCCTGTTTCGCGCAAAACTTATTCCAGAGATGCTCCAGGCGAACCGTTGCCTCGACCTGACCTTTGGCCCATAATAAAGCCACCATCTCACCGAAGGCGCGGAACCCTTGCACCCCTTTGGTCCACGATATAATATCAGTAATTGCGAGATTAAAAAGGTCTTCGTCCGGCCAATCATTGACCATGAATTTCGAGAGGACCTTTTCTGCGTCAAGCGGAATATATATCTTTCTCGCCTGCAGATCTGGAAGATTAAATCCGGATTCGCGGAGTTTCCCTGCAATTGCCTCCAGATGCTGGGGGGATGCAATAACGACAACACAATCGCCGGCATCAAACCCTCCGCTCACAAAACCATGTAAAAGGTCCAGAAAGATTTTGTCGTCTTCATAAATGTGCACAACATGCTCTGATGGCGCGATCTCGCCCCAAAAACTCTTGCTTGAGCGATGTGACCAATTCTTATCTACTGTGAAAGGATCCACGTTGGTTTGCTATAGAAAAAAAATATACAAAAGCTTAAGAAACATGGTCGTCCGACACACCCAACAAACCTACACTACCCGAAACGATTATTAAGGTTCTACTTTCCTCTCACACACAAGGTTGGATATGCTCGTCTGGCATTATTGAATACTAAGTTCTTTGACAATGTCTTCAATCTGCTTATCGTAATTCTCAATTTCAATTTTATAATTTTCTGTGTTCTCAGCGACAGCTTTATAAATAAGCTGGTAGCATTTGATCCTGAGGTCACAATATTTGATGAGCTTTTTATTCTTCGCGTGCAGTACCTCAGGAAGGCTCAGTTTATCAGCTTCAGCAATAATCCTCATGCCTTCCTTCCAGTAATGTATTCCATGATCCTTAATTTCCTTGAGCAACTCTTCTTTAGGGGCCGAAAGATCTTTGTTATAAAACCCAAGCGCCAGCGATTCAATAGTTACAAACTCATTCATTTTTTGCTCATACGTGCCGATATCATTTGGCGTGCGCTGGTAAATCACAAAGGCGTACGTCAAAACAGCCAAGGACACCATGGTCATTGTAAGATACCTAAGCTTCTCCTCGTTCGGCTTTAAAAGGCTCGGGTAAAAGGAATAACCAATCACAAGGCCGGCAATCAGTCCCCCGATATGGGCCGCGTTGTCAATTCCCCCTCTGACGCCGTTCAACAAATTGTAACCCACAAAAATAGCGATGCTTGTAAGCATCGTTTGACGGGCTGCTCTTTCAATTAAGTTGGTGGTAAGCATGGCCAGAAATACACCATACATTCCAAAGATAGCACCTGAGGCGCCTGCACTGACCGTTAGCTCGTGCCAGTATAAACTGTTTACACTACCCGCCACGCCGCTGAGCAGATACGCCAACAAGAATCGTCTTTTTCCCAACATTGGCTCCAGCTGCATGCCTATATACATCAGCGCATAGACATTCATCAATAAGTGAATTACTCCTATATGGAGAAAACATGAGGACAGCAGGCGCCACCACTCACCGCCTAATGTAGCGGGGCGAAAGTTTGCTCCCCAAACAATAAGGCTTTCAGTATCCGGCAGCATCACATCGACGCCGCTGAGAATCATCACCACAAATACAAGGATATTCAGGTTGATAATAATAGGCGTAATGAAATAGGTTTTTGCTGGAATAAAAAACGAGAAAAAATGCCCGCCCAAGCCTGCAAGCTTCTTTGATGGTGCCTTTATCAGGTGCGACGGAGCTGTAACATCTGTACCAAGTTGTTGATACCTGTGGGCGATATCGTCGGGGGAAAGCTTGCCCATCGTTTCTTTAAATGCGTTAAAAAAAGCATCGACGTTTTGCTTATTTTTTCCCCAATCGATTATCTGATTTCCTGTACATTCGCTTTTAACGATGAGCTTTTGATGCTCGACGTTTACATGAATTGCCTCCCCCCATGATGACATCGAAAACTTTGAATAAGCAATAAATGCACGCTGACTTGTAAAGCCAATTTTCCAGTTCAGCTTGTTGGCTGTCTCGAAAGCGGTAATTAACAATTCCTCGTAGGTTAAGCCGTCAAAAATTTGCTCCTGGATGTTCCTAGGCGATACTCCGAAGGCCATAAAAAAATAATTGAGTCAGTAATATTAGTAAAGAAATATGGTTAATACCAAAAGCCATTAAGGGGTAACATTCAAGAATTACCGCGGTCCATGTTAGAATTACTCCCTTTTGTCAAAATTCCTATAACGGGAAACCTGGCGTATATACGATTTTTGGAAAACCGGGGCTATAGCGATCACATTAACACATTACCCAGGACTCAACGTCTGTCAGGAATACTTCAGGTGCCCGCAAAACCTGGCTATCACAGATAATAATACTGGGATTTATCATTATCTCGCTTGAAAGAACAAAGGATTTGCGGCTGCCGAATGTTTTTTCAACAAATTCCTCCCTCTTATCTTAAAGAATTTCGTACTTCAGCTATTACAAGCT
>DASUTP010000618.1:0-3680 GCA_036374515.1 Chryseolinea sp.
ACAATAATAATGAGGCACAACTCCACCAGGTAAATCGCTCTACCCAGGACGTGATCCGCGACGTAGCCGCCCAGTATCTTACCTGCCTGTTAGATCAAGAGCTTATTCGCATCGACGAGGAGAACGTTGCAGCACAGCAAATCCAGTATGATCAGATCAAAGCCCAGGTGGAACAGGGGTCCAAGGCAGAGGCCGATCTTTATAACCAGGAATATCAGGTAAAGAATGCAGAGTTGCTGTTGGTGCGATCCAAAAACAAGTTAAAGAACGATATAGCTACCCTTGCGCTCACCATCCAGGTAGATCCAACCATAATTTTTCAGGTGGAAGAGGTTAATTGGGACATCAATACCTTGGTCGCCGATACCGTAGCGCTTAACGACATGTTGGTTGAAGCTCAGAATCGAAGGAGCGATCTGAAATGGGCGGACTATAGTGAAAAAGCCGCCCGGTTTGGATATTCCGCGCTGAAGGGCAGGTATTATCCCAGCGTTTATGCCGGCGCGTCGTACGGCTCCAGGTACAACTATATTTACGGCGAAGCGAACAGAACTTTTAACCAGCAATTCCGGGAGGACAACACGAACTTCAGCTATGGTTTTAACGTGGCCATCCCCATTTTTTATGGCTTAAGGTATCGGTCTCAGGCAGCGCAATCAAAGGTGACCTACGAAAACGCGAAAATACGGACTCAAAATACCGAAGTTACCGTCAAGACCGATGTTATGAGAGCCTATCAGAACTTTAACGACACCAAGACTGCGTATGAGGCCTCAAATGCACAATTAAGAGCCGCTGAATTGACCTACAAAGTTGAAAAAGAACGTTATGACTTAGGCATTTCCACCATGGTTCAGTTAATTACGACAAACCAGGCCTTCGTAAAGGCTCAAGGCGATTTTCAAAGCGCGAAGTATAGTTTAATGTTTCAACGCTTAATGATTGCGCACGCTACGGGAACACTTAAGATTGAAGACATTCCGTAACCGGAATCCTGAAAAATTAGAATTTGAGGTCAAAATTAGCCTTAATACGAGCTTTTTCCTACCTTTGCAGCCCGTTCGGTTGAACGGGCTTTTTAATGCAATTAGAGAGCATGTAACATCAAATTTGTAGCAACCGCCCGCTTGCTGCATGTATTTTAGGGTATTTGCAATGGCAAAAGTTCATAAACCCGGCGAAAGACCTAGAAAAGCAACTCCTGCTGAGTCTGAAGAATCAAAAGCAGCCGCCGCGAAAAAAGCTAAGGAAGAAAAGAATGAGAAAATTGACATCGATGAAGATGATCCTTTGGCAGAGATAAGATCTGCGCAAAAGGAAGAGATCGTCACCGAAGCAATTCCCGTTCATGAGTTAAAGAAAGCAAGATATGAAAAGCAGGTTCCGGGTGAATTTGACTTTGAAGCTTTCGACTCCAAAGGATTTGGCGAAGGATATTCCAAAGACAAGCGCGCCGAAATGGAGAAATTGTACTCCGGCACGGTAACGTCTGTGGATACCGGTGAAGTTGTAAAAGGTACGGTCGTCGGCATTAACGATCGCGATGTAATCCTGAATATCGGTTTTAAGTCCGACGGACTGGTTCCCCTGGCCGAGTTTAAGGAAATGACCAACCTGAAAATTGGTGACGTTGTTGATCTTTTTATTGAAGAGCGTGAAAATGCAATGGGTCAGCTGGTCCTCAGCCGCAGAAAAGCCAAGCTGGTAAAAGGTTGGGAATATGTACAAACCGCGCTTGACAAGGACGAAGTTATCGAAGGCTTTGTAAAACGCAGAACTAAAGGTGGTCTTATCGTGGATGTATTTGGAATCGAAGCATTCCTACCCGGTTCACAGATCGATGTAAAACCGATCCGTGATTTCGACATCTATGTAAATAAATCGATCGAAGTAAAAGTTGTTAAGATCAATTACACCAACGACAACGTTGTGGTATCGCATAAGGTGCTGATCGAAAAAGACCTTGAACAACAAAAAGCGGTTATCCTCACTAACCTGGAAAAAGGTCAGGTGCTGGAAGGTGTGATCAAGAACATGACCAACTTCGGTGTATTCATCGACTTGGGTGGTGTTGACGGACTACTCCACATTACCGACATCAGCTGGGGACGCATTAACCATCCTGAAGAGGTTCTTAAGCTTGATCAGACGGTTAAAGTTGTGGTACTTGATTTCGACGGCGACAAGAAGAGAATTTCATTGGGTATGAAGCAGCTTACGCCTCATCCTTGGGATTCATTGCCTTCTGAAATTCAAATCGGATCGAAGGTTAAAGGCAAGATCGTTAATGTCGCAGATTACGGCGCATTCCTTGAATTGCAACCTGGCGTTGAAGGCCTGATTCACGTAAGTGAAATGAGCTGGTCGCAGCACCTGCGCAATCCTCAGGACTTCATGAAAGTTGGTGACGAAGTTCAGGCAGTAGTGTTAACGTTAGACCGCGAAGAACGCAAGATGTCACTTGGCATTAAACAACTCACCGAAGATCCATGGACAAGACAAGATGTCCTCAGCAAATATGCTGTTGGAACGAAGCATAAAGGCATCGTTCGAAATCTTACCAACTTTGGATTGTTCATTGAACTTGAAGAAGGCATCGACGGACTTGTTCACGTTTCAGATCTTAGCTGGACGAAAAAGATCAAACACCCTTCTGAGTTTGTGAAGGTAGGTGAAACGATGGATGTGCAGGTGTTGGAGCTTGATGCTGCAAACCGTAGACTGGCGTTGAGTCACAAGCACATGGAAGAAAATCCTTGGGATACTTTCGAAAATATCTTTACCGTAGGTTCTGTGCATAAGTGTACCGTTATCAATAAGAATGATAAGGGTGCCATTCTTGAATTACCTTATGGTATTGAAGGTTTCTGCGCAGCGAAAAATCTGGCGAAGGAAGACAACTCCAAAATTGAAGTTGGCGAATCCCTTGATTTCAAGGTGCTTGAATTCTCTAAGGATGACAGAAGAATTGTGTTATCGCACAAGGCAATGTGGTCAGCGGAAGACGACAAGCAGGCAGCAGCTGCAAAGAAGAAACCTGTGCCACAAAAGAGCTCGATTCAATCGATCAATCAGCAAACCGAAAAATCTACGTTAGGAGATTTGGAAGCGTTGAGTGCATTGAAGGAAAAGATGTCTGGTGGTGGTAACGAGCCTAAAGCAGAATAATTTTTAAATAATAAAAGATGATCCTGGTGTAAATCAGGATCGTCTTTTTTATATCGTTGCAATAAAGATTGATTTGGTTAATTTTGTTGGATTGATTTACTCCAGCACAGAGAGAATCATCACATCCTTTTTCTAATGGTCTCGTGGCCGAGTGGCTAGCCCCGACACGTCGGGGTCTGCAAAAGCTTCTACAGCGGTTCGAGCCAGTGTGTTGGGTTGAAGGGTTTCAAGTATAAAAGGTCTCGTGGCCGAGTGGCTAGGCAGAGCTCTGCAAAAGCTTCTACAGCGGTTCGAATCCGCTCGAGACCTCAGGAAACCTCGGATACGATTAGTATTCGAGGTTTTTTATTTTGAAGGGTAACAATCAGGGTAACAAAATTTATTTTTGTTATTTCAAAAAAACATGCTGCCCGGCATAAATTGGGAGCAATCTCCCTTTGTAAAACTGCCAATGCTGTAGCTTGCCTACAGGGCAGCTATGAAATGCTCGATGACATGTTTAGGGTAAAGGA
>DASUTP010000619.1:0-6538 GCA_036374515.1 Chryseolinea sp.
TAGTCGAAAAATCCGAACTCATACGAAAGCAAAAAGAAATCGAAGAATACACGAAAAATGTTTCCATAGGACAGCGTGAGGAAACCATTGAACAGGGGACGCTCTTCCGGCAGCAGCTCGTCATATATGGGTTGCTTGTTCTCATTCTTATCATTGGCGTTACATCTTTCCTGATTTACAAAAATGCGCAAGCTAGCAAACTAGCCAATCGCCTTCTTTCTTTAAAATCATTACGCGGCCAGATGAATCCCCATTTTATTTTCAACGCTTTAAATTCGGTTAATCAATTTATCTCCCAACAAGATGAACGGCAAGCCAACCGGTTTCTTACTGAGTTTGCTTTGCTGATGCGACTTGTCCTTGAAAATTCGCAGGAAGATTTTATTCCATTGCAAAAAGAACAGGAAATGCTTTCGTTATACCTGAAACTCGAGCACTACAGGTTTCGCGACAAATTTGACTATGAGATAAAGATAGATGACAATGTCAACCCGGAAGCGATTCAGATTCCGCCCATGTTGATACAGCCCTATATCGAGAATGCGGTGTGGCATGGACTTCGGTATAAAAATGAAAAAGGAAAATTGCTGCTACATTTTTACAGACAAAACGGGAACCTCGTGGCTGAGATTACCGACGATGGTGTTGGGCGCCAACGATCGGCGGAATTGAAAACGGAAAACCAAAAGAAAAATACCTCTACAGGACTGAAAAATATCGAAGAGCGACTGGCGATTATCAATAAAGTGTATCAGTTGGATTATCGGGTGCACATTGAAGATCGCAAGGATAATGGTACACGAGTGAGTGTATTTCTTCCGGTTACGAAACAAAGCTAAACGATGATGAAGGCAGTGATTATCGATGATGAGGCAGACAGCCGGAAAATTCTGGCAAGCTATCTGGCAAAGTATTGTGCCGACATAGAAGTGTGTGGCTTTGGTGATTCCGTTGCTACAGGTAACGAGGCGATACGGAAACATAATCCCGATGTTGTGTTCCTTGATATTGAGATGCCTTACGGCAATGGCTTTGACCTTCTAGACAGCATAAAAGAAATCGATTTCGAAACTGTATTCGTAACCGCCTTTGATCATTATGCCATTCAGGCCTTAAACCAGAGTGCTGCCTACTATTTGTTGAAACCCATAAGCATTGACGAGCTCATCAATGCGGTTAATAAGATCCGTACAGAGCGAACTGAAGCCAACTACAAGCGCCATAGCAGCGTATTGCTTGATAACATGCGAATGCCTGTCAATCAAAAGATCATGTTACCGACGATGGAAGGATTCGAGATCGTGACGATCAATACCATCCTATACTGCGAGGCTGCCGATAACTTCACGCGGTTCTATCTGGAGGGTGTTGATAATCCGCTGCTCATTTGCAAAACACTAAAGTATTTTGAGGAGATATTAAAGCAACATCGATTCCTCCGGATCCATCGGTCTCATCTGATCAATCCTGACTACGTGATCCGCTATACCAAGGGCAAAGGAGGATCAGTTACAATGAAAAATAATAAAGAACTCGAAATGTCCGCAGAAAAGAGGCTGAAGTTTCTGGGCATGTTTGAAAAGTAATTTAACGCTGATGCTTACTTAAGCCACTCCGTCTGCTAACGTTTACGGTGTGGCGCGAAATAATTTCTTCAAAAAAACCCACTGAAAGTTTAAGTTCATTGGAGAAAGTTTCACCTTATAGTTTTATATTGCCTTGGTGCCACCTTGGTGTAACACGATGCGTCAGTACGATCTAACCGCATCGGGTTCGCCATCAGCGCCAAACTACACGCCAGCCGACGGACAAATTGCATTGATGAAGAACATCAATCAAGCTGTCATGTAAACAAATCATTAAATCACTGCTATGATGAGAGTCATTTTACTGTGCATCCTTTATTGTGTTTGCGTTTCAGCACATAGCCAGGACGTGGAACTATATGGATTACCATCCTCCATTATTTCTTCGGGTGCTGTAATTCCCGAAGGAAAGAAAATGTTGTGGACCAGCGGAACCACGGCCGGGCTAGCCGATACCCTGGCAAAGGTGGGAACACCAGAGCGGTTTGGAAACACAAAAACCCAGGCTCTCAACATCCTTGAGCGCCTTGAAAAAACCCTTCAATCAAAAGGGCTTAGCATGAAGAATGTTTTGATGCTGAGAGTTTACGTTGCGCCGGATAAATGGCAAGACGGTCTATACGACTACAAGGGATGGAATGAAGCATACTCTCAATACTTCAACAATAAAGAAAACCCAGTTAAGCCAATCCGTTCGACCATAGGAGTCGCAGGTCTGGTAAGCCCGGATAAATTTATTGAGATTGAACTGGTGGCCGTGTTTCCTTAACCTTCTTAAATCTTAAGCATGAATTCATGAACCGAAGAGTTTTTTTTGAAAAAGTGATTCCGGGTGCTGTGGTGCTCGGTGGCGTTGTATCGTCTTGCGCGCCCAAGCCGCAAGCTTATTATCCCGACAAACAATTCCACATCGGACGAGGTTATCACCAGATTCCCAAGCTGAGAATATCCATGGATAGGATCGTGAAGGAAACGGTGGGCCTTCGACCCTTCAGGGCTTCGGGACCCCGATTGGATGTTGAGACCGTTGGAAATAAAACCGTCGTTCACAATTACGGACATGGTGGTAGCGGATGGTCGCTGTCATGGGGTACAGGAAATATTGCGCGTAATAATGTGGTTGCTACCAGGGAAAGAAAAGTGGCCGTGCTGGGTTGCGGCACGGTAGGAATCGCCACGGCCAGGCTATTGCAGGAAAGTGGGCACGAAGTGACCATCTATACAAAGGATGTTCCGCCAAACGTCACCAGCAACCTCGCGACCGGCACCTGGTCCCCTGCGTCCAGGGTATGCGATGTCCGTGTCGCAAGTCCCGGTTTTAAAACTATTTGGGAAGACGCGACAAGATTTTCCTTCCGCAGATTTCAATTTTTATTGGGGATGAACGACATCGCGTGCTGGGTTGACGAATACAGGGTACACAAGGAGAAACCTGTGAATGATCACCCTGCGGGAGCAGAGGATTTCGAAGTGCCGGGACTTATCCCGGACTACATCCGGCTAGGGACAAAAGAACATCCATTTAAGGCCGACTTTGTCGCCCGCCGTTCGAACCTCATGTTCAATATTCCTGCCTACATCCGCCATCAGCTGATGGACTTCACCATGTTCGGCGGAAAGGTGCAGATTCATGAGATTAAAACGCTGGAAGATATAGACGCCTTGGAAGAGAAGGTGGTGGTGAATTGTATGGGGCTGGGTGCGAAGTCTGTTTTCAACGATCATGAGCTGACGCCCGTCTCAGGGCAACTTTCATGTCTCATTCCGCAAAGCGAGGTGAATTATAAGTTATCAACACGGGGCGCGAATTTTATTGCCAGAAAGGACGGCATTTATATTGGCAGCAATGGGATTGTCGGCAACTGGGATACAACGCCCAGCAAAGAACAAACTGAAAAAACAGTCGGCATCTTGCAGAAGCTGATGGAGGAGATGAGGGGGTAGTATTGTTTTTACACGACCAAAGAATAATTGTTAATTGTTTGCTTCAGCTCGAATCTCAACATTTTAACGCTGGGCGGTTTTGCCATACGGAGACTATCGTTGCAAAATGCTAATACTCTTAGCGGGATAGACCTAAGGCTATTCCGTCAATATCATCTTCTTCGAATCCACGATCTTTCCGTCGACAACCAACGCATATATATACATACCCGCACTGAACTCATTAGCCAAAATCGTTACCGATACATCCCCACGGTCCGGCACTGGAATGTTTTTCATTTGCTTACCTTCCAGACTGTAGACCATGATAGTAGCATGCCCAGCGTTTTCGGGCAAATTCATTTTAATTTCCGTTTGGGAATCAAAGGGATTCGGAGTGTTCTGGAAAAGGCTTGCACCGGTCTCGACCCTTAGCTTCTTATCGGTTTCATCTTTCGAATCCAGCTGTGCCAATAACAATTGGATTTGCTGTTGCTGTTCTTCCACCTTCGTAGATAATTCTTGAACCGCTTTTACCAATGGAACAACAAATTCGGCATACCGGATGCCATAATGATCATTATCATTTTTGGGCGCATCCACACCATAAAAGACATACCCCGTTTTCTTTACAATCGCCTCAACTTCCTGCGCAACAAAACCTGTTTGTCGCATGGGGACATTTTTCGTTTCAGCCCCGGCGTTGGAGCTGTCTGAGACGTTTAAAAATTTATCCAAAGCCGTCTTTTCCACGACATAACTTACAGGCCGGAGGTGATTGATAAAGTCGAGACCAGAAACATCTTCTTTGATATCCTTTTTGAAGCGGCCATCGGAAAACGTGGTCCAGGATACCTGCCCTCCGATACTGGTGACCCCTGTGTTCCCTACGCGCACCTGATTTGACGCCGTCGGCGCGGCGAGATATCCAAGTGCAGTGGTGTTGTTAAGGTTGCCACTTGCTGGTCCGGCATTATAGCCCAGGGCTGTGTTAGAGGTTCCGGTAGTGATATGGTTTAGCGCATGCGAGCCATGCGCTGTGTTGTGAGTTCCAGTCGTATTGTTGTCGAGGGCCCGGAAACCGGACGCACTGTTATGTGAGCCCGTAGTGTTATCAGCCATTGTGTAGTAACCTACAGCGATGTTGAAGTTTCCACTTATATTCGCCCGCATCGCATTGCTACCTGACGCAACGTTGTAATAACCGACGGTATTTTCATATAGTGCGAAATATCCGCTCGCGGTATTACTATGCCCGGTAGTAGTACTAAACAGAGCCTTTGCTCCTATCGCAGTATTCCTGTCTTCTGTGGTATTGTAAAGGGATTGAAACCCTACCGCGGTATTGGAAAATCCAGTCTCATTGGTGTACAACGCATCGGTACCATGGGCCGTGTTCTCACTTCCAGTCGTGTTTCCAGCCATGGCACTAAATCCAACCGCAGTATTGAATATACCACTCAAATTATCGTATAAAGCTGCGGATCCAATGGCGGTATTTGCGTATCCTGTCGTGTTGAGGGCGAGCGCGGAACTTCCAACAGCCGTGTTATGGTTTGAAAGATTCATGGAAAGCGACTCTACCCCAACAGCCACATTGTAAATGCCGGTTTCATTATTATGAAGGGCGTCCAGGCCGATCGCAGTGTTATTACCGCCGGTCGTATTACTATAACCACTTGATAAGCCAAAAAAAGAGTTTCCGTACCCACTAGTAGTATTTCTTCCGGCGTATAGCCCAAAAAAAGAATTACTCGACCCTGTCGCGGTGAGGTCATGCCCCGCATAGTAGCCAAACGTGCTATTGTAAAAGCCCGTTGCTACTGTGCCCGTTCCATAATTTGTGTTGAGCTGCGAATAAGCGCTAGAGGTGAACGCTGTCATTAGGGTGATAAGTGCTAAAGATTTTTTCATAACAGATAAATTGAAGGCCCTTACTAAATAATTTCCATCGGTAGCGCAAAGGACGATGAAACTTACCATGACCGTTAGCAATTTTGTACCAGAAAGTAGCAGCCGTGTCACATAATAGAATAAATAAGACGTTCCAGCGTGACGATATGTATGAGCGTCGGAATTATGTTGGTTTTATGAACGCTATTTCCTTATTTAGTAAGGTCTGTCAGCCACAGAGGTAAAATCGTTATACGACCCTTAAAATGGGTGTTAAAGAATTACATGGAATAATCCTTAAATAAATTAACACCATAACTCCCCGTTTATTCCCTTTGTGTACAATATGAACCATGCGGCTTTACTGATCTCAACCATTTGCTGTTTTCTAATTTGTAGTTGCCAGGATGACAGGATACAGTTACCTAGGGCTGTGGCATTTCCAAGCCAAGTGAATTTAACATCTGAGTTGCCTAATACCCAAATCGTACTTTCAGGGGCTGGCGAGTTTAATTTAACGTGGTCATTGACTTATAAACCTCAGTGGCTTCATGTAAATCCAGCGTCAGGTTACATTCAAAATGGCGCGATTGAGCTTATCGCGCTGACCTCAAATCTTTTACCGCAGACATTAACGGATCAGATTATTATTTCGACAGTCACAGGCAACATTGAAATACCGGTTACACTATCCATTACCTCGTCCAATGCTGTTCAGGTAAATCTTTTACCCTATATCGATTATCATGAAAACACCAGAGAATTCACCATAACAAATCACAGCGATCAACCCGCGAATTGGCAAATCGAACTCACAGGCGATTACCTGACACTCTCGCCGGCATCAGGGATATTGAGTCCGGGACAATCCTCATCGTTAAAGCTATCCATTGATCGATCGCAATTGGCAACAAAAACTTACGCTGAAAAACTTTTGCTAAAGGTTGGTGGGATTCAAAGCTTCGACATGCAGATTACATTAAATAACTTCCATGAGGACAAGTGGCTTTTAGATGGAGAGGTTACAGATTCCGAATATGATCGGACAGGTGATAATCTTGTTGTCATTATCGGCAACCAGTTGCAGCGGTTAAAACCGGAAACAAGGGAATCAACATCCGTAATGTTGCCTGGAG
>DASUTP010000620.1:0-2951 GCA_036374515.1 Chryseolinea sp.
TCCTTTAAGCCCAGGCATGGAAAATCGTTTTCGTACCTGGCCTCTGACAGGACCCTGCCATTTTCGCGAAATTTAGTCTGAAGGCCGTGCAATTTATCATTCTTGTATTCGGTCGTCTGATAAAGTTTCTTTCCACCAGCAAAATACTTCTTTGATAGCCCCTCGCGCTTTCCGTCGACATAGGGTAACTCAAGGATGACGTCACCATTCCTGTCAAAGGATCTGGATATGCCATGCTGCTTGCCGTCTTTGTAGGGAATCTCGGCCCTTGTCTTTCCATTTTCGTGCTTTGTTGTCACGATCTTACTTCCATCAGGCGATGGCTTGTCATTCCTTTCGGCCTTCTTTTTTTCGGGAGCACAATTGAAAATAATAAAAGCTAACAGGCAAATTACTGTTCTCATTAGGGATTAGGTTACAACCGGATGTCTATCCAAGTTTGTAATTATAATCATTCGAAATTCACAACAAAAATCTAACTTCCGAGATATATTACACGCCGTCACGATGCTATTCTATCGTCAGGGGGGTGACCACTTTCATATGATTCATTACAGCGCGCAATTGGGCATAGTTATACTGGCCCTTCAGCACGGTAAATAGGTCCTTTGAAGTAAATCCTTCGGGCATATCTTTGACAGCCTGCTGGATCGTTTCTACTTCTTCGTGCGTCATGAAACTGAAAATACTGGTTCGTCCCTCGGCAACGGCAACGGCCAGATGTCCGGCAATAGTACCGATCACCAATTCTCTTTCCTTTGAAATTTCCGCGATTGTCATACCTGACTCAAGCATTTTAAGTGTTATGTCAATCGTGTTAAGCTCGCCCTTTTTCTTCTTTCCACTTTTTTTCTTTTGCGCGGAGGGAACGACTACTTTGCTTTTCACATACTCCAGTATTTTGGCTCTCGCCTCGGCTCGGCGTGCTGCCAGAACCGAGAAATCAAACCGGTAATGGCCCCCCAAAATTGATTCGGTGAGATAAAGAGACTTATCTACCTCCTCAAGTTTTTTAGCAAAAAGCTGATCGAGATCACAGAGGCTGTTAAGGTAGGTTTTCATCCGTTTTTTATGACGAACCTCTTCTATATGAAGCAATAAAACGCTGACCTTTTCATCCAGAAAATTTTTGTAATAGTCACTGCCCTTCTTAATTCTCTCCAAAAGTTGGTCATTGTTGTTCTCATCTAACAGGGAGAGTAATTGGCGCCGGAATTTTTGGGTGTTTTCCTTTTCATTCAACAGATTGCCGCTAAGTTGTTCCATGACGGAACGCATAGCATGATCCTCAATCTCCAGGCTGTCGCTTCGTCGCTGCTGGATGTAGACGCATTCCCTGACAAGCGCATCAAAGTCAAATGTCTTGCTGATCAGGTGGCGGATGTATTCTCTTTGTTTCACCTTCATCTTGGCCGACAGCATTTCAGGTTGGTGGTTGGCGGTTGTGAAGGACACTATTTGCTTGTCCGTTGTGATAACGTCAGGGTCGATCCGTGTACGCATAATGAGTCCATCCAGCGAACGCAGTCGTGACAAAGCAACGTAAACCTGACCGTCAGCAAAGGCCTGGCCAACATCAATTATGGCCCTGTCGAAAGTTAGCCCCTGACTTTTATGAACGGTGATCGCCCAGGCAAGCTTCACTGGATATTGCTCGAAGGTGCCAATCACCTCGTCCTCTAAATCCTGCGTATCCGTACTTACGGTGTATCGCTTGTTTTCCCAGATCGCTTTCTTTAAGGTGTATAAGACGTGCGTTCCCTCCATCTTCACTTTTATTTCAGCCTCGTTTATGCTGTGCACGGTCGCCAGTTTTCCGTTGAAATACATCTTCTCATCGCTGTCGTTTTTGGTGAACATGATCTGTGCTCCCACCTTTAACTCCAGGCGCTGAAGCACTGGGAACATGCTCTCCGGAAATTCGCCTTCAATGGAAGCATGCAGCACGTGTGCCGCGCCTGGCAGTTCGTTAAGGGCCCGCATATTGAGATCGTCTGCTTTGTAATTATGCGTCGTGAGGGTAATGACCTCCCGCAGATTATAAATTTCGGCAGCTGATTTATAATGCTCGTTGAGTTCATCAATGTCAGCTTTAGTAGGCTGATTGTTCCGCAGATTATTTAGTAAACCAATAAACTTATTGTCGCTCTGGCGGAAAATTTTGTCAAGCTCGATGTATACAAATCCATCCCGCTGTAGCGCCTTCGATTCAAAGAACCAGGCGCTTTTATAGTGCTCCCTGAGGGTCATTTCCTCCTCACGCTTTACTACCGGCGGCAACTGGTACAGATCGCCGATCAAAAGCAATTGAACACCTCCAAAACTCTGCGTAAAATTTCCACGCACCGATTTCATTCTCGCATCGATGGCATCGAGCAAGTCCGCGCGCAGCATGCTTACCTCATCGATCACCAGCAAGTCTATAGCGCGCAAAACCTGTTTTCGAACACTGTTAATGGGATGCTTTTGGGCAAGTATGTGAGCATTGTAAGCGTTCACCGGGGAGTAATTGGAGTTGCCGTCGGGCAAGAACATGCCGAATGGCAATAAAAATTGGGAGTGAATGGTAACGCCTCCGGCGTTGAGCGCAGCAATGCCTGTGGGTGCAACAATTGCAAGCTGTTTGTGCGTTCGTGCCGCCAGGTTTTTCAGGAAAGTCGTTTTACCAGTTCCTGCCTTCCCCGTCAGGAATATATGACTGGCCGTGCTGTTAATGAATTGAATGGCGGCGGTCATGGTCGCCCCTTCCGACAAAGTTTCTTCAGTTGAATGCATCGGGTTAAAGTTAAGCACCTAGGTCCAAAAGTTCCCGTAAAAAAACAATCTGATTTTCCCGGGAATTTTTTGATATTTTGTTGTCTGTTGACAGCGACGGTAACTTTACACCTTGCCGTATAGTTTCGATTCCCGGTCTGAATAAGTAAAACAAAACTTAGCATGAAATTTCTGAC
>DASUTP010000621.1:0-5370 GCA_036374515.1 Chryseolinea sp.
GGCCACTCGTGAGGAGTATGGCAAGCAAAAGCCTTTAAAAGGTGCACGTATCGCAGGTTGCCTTCACATGACCATCCAAACAGCGGTTCTGATAGAAACGCTGGTTGAGCTGGGGGCTGAAGTGAGCTGGTCTTCCTGCAATATCTTCTCCACCCAAGACCATGCCGCTGCAGCAATTGCTGCCGCCGGGATCCCTGTGTACGCCTGGAAAGGCATGAATGAAGAGGAATTTGACTGGTGTATCGAGCAAACGCTGCATGCATTTAAGGGAGGCAAGCCCTTAAACATGATTTTAGACGATGGCGGTGATCTTACCAATATGGTGTTGGACCGCTTCCCGGAATTGGTTCCTGACATTAAGGGAATTTCTGAAGAAACCACCACCGGTGTTCATCGCTTGATCGAGCGCATGCATAATGGCAAACTCCCGTTGCCTGCCATCAACATCAACGACTCGGTAACAAAATCCAAGTTCGACAATAAATATGGTTGCAAGGAATCTTGTGTGGACGCCATCCGTCGCGCTACGGATGTTATGATTGCGGGTAAGGTAGCCGTTGTTGCAGGATACGGAGATGTTGGAAAAGGCTCGGCAGCTTCTTTGCGTGGCGCCGGTGCACGGGTAATCGTGACCGAGATCGATCCGATTTGCGCGCTTCAGGCGGCAATGGACGGTTATGCTGTGAAGAAAATGGATGATGCCGTCAAAGATGCCGACATTGTGGTGACCGCTACAGGTAATTTCGGAATTGTGGTTGACCGCCATTTCACAAGCATGAAAGACAAAACCATCGTTTGTAACATAGGGCATTTCGATAATGAGATCGATGTCGCCTGGTTGAACAAGAATGGAAAAAAGGATACGATCAAACCTCAGGTTGATATCTATACATTGAAGAGTGGACGTGAAATAATTCTTCTTGCTGAAGGTCGTTTGGTAAATCTGGGATGTGCCATGGGCCACCCCTCGTTTGTGATGTCTAATTCATTCACGAATCAAACATTAGCGCAACTTGAACTTTGGACGAACGCAGGGAAGTATGAAAACAAAGTTTACATGCTGCCGAAACATTTAGATGAGAAAGTTGCCAGCCTTCACTTGAAAAAGATCGGTGTTGAGCTTGATGTTTTATCACCGGCACAAGCTAAATACATTGGCGTTGAAACAAAAGGTCCGTTCAAACCGGATTATTATCGGTATTGATCTCCTTTTTAAGATAAAAGAGGCTCAGGAATTCCCTGGGCCTTTTTATTTTGTGGCATCAACCTTGTTTTTACCTTTACGGAAAATCGAATACTCCCATGAAATTACGCGCGATCCTTAGTGTTCTGCTCTTGATCTTTCTTTGCTCGGCGGCCCCCGGTTATCAGGGCGAAAACGTAGAATTTGTTTGTTATAAAACGCACAAAGCAACGAATACCTGCCATTTTAATTTTATCATAAATGGAGCCAAATACAGGCATGTCGACATGGGTTGTAAATTCAGCAACAAAAAGGATGAGCTAATCAATAAGGTAAAGGAGGGAACTGCCGCGTTGGCAAAAGATTGGAAGATCGATTGCCCCGAGGCTAAGGAGAAAAAGGATGCCGAGTTTTGATTTTGGTCAATGAATACCCAGATCGCGTTGTATACCCTCCAGTGATTTTCCCTTTGTTTCCGGCAGTACTTTCCACGCGAAAATTCCGTGGACAAACATCATGAGCGCAAATAGCAAGAACGAAAAAAAACCGCCGCTGTTGGACGATTCTACCAGCACGGGAAATGTCCATGAAATAATAGCTGCCATGATCCAATGCGTAAAGCTTCCCAACGTTTGACCCTGTGACCGGACCCGGTTCGGAAAGATTTCAGACATGAATACCCATATCACCGCACCTTGGGAAAAAGCAAAGAACGCGATGAACCCGACCAAATAAAACATAACCGCATATCCGCCGAAATCTTGCGTGTAAAATGCCTGCGCAACCAATCCCAGAAATACAACCATACCGACAGAGCCCACGACAAGCAGGGTCTTCCGGCCAAATTTGTCTATCAAAGAGATTGCAAGCAGGGTGAAGATCATATTGGTTACACCTATAGAAACAGCTTGAAGTAACGCTGTGTCCTTTGCCAAACCGGTCATCTCGAAAATCCGTGGCGCATAATACATAATGGCATTAATGCCCGACAATTGATTGAACATTGCCAACACCACCACGTAAAGAATTGGCTTATTATACCGACCGTTGAAAACGCTTTCTTTGGTCATGCCTTCCTCGTAGTGAAGGGACTCAAGGATGGTCTTGACGGCCAGATCGGGATTGTCTTCGCCAATTTCACTGAATACTTTTTTTGCGTCCCCGATTTGATTGTTCTTAACCAGCCAGCGTGGACTTTCGGGAACGAAAAACACCAATAAAAAAAACAGGAACGCGGGAAACGCCTGAACCCCCAACATCCAGCGCCATGCCTCGTCGCCGATACCAAACAGCAGGTAATTGGAAACAAAGGCAATAAGAATTCCGCTCACAACATTAAACTGAAACAATGCCACTAAACGTCCACGGTTGTGGGGCGGAGAAATTTCTGAAATATACATGGGGCCAACAACCGAGGAAGCTCCTACGCCAATCCCGCCAAGGAAACGGAATAAGACAAAAACTGTCCAGGAAGAGGTGAGGGCGGTGACCAGGGAAGTGACGAGGTAAATCAATCCAATGGCCTGAAGTACTTTTCGGCGGCCATGGCGTTCCGCCGGATAGCCCGCAAGCAGTGATCCTAACACTGTTCCGATCAGTGCAGATGCAACGGTAAAACCATGCGCTCCATCGCCTAACATCCAAAGCTGCTGAATGGATTTTTCTACACCGGATATAACGGCGGTGTCGAAACCAAAAAGAAAACCGCCCAGGGCGGCTACAATGGCATTCCGAAAGGGGGCTGATCGTGTCATCCTTTAAATGGTTTAGGTTCGGTACAGCGCTCAGCTTGCAGTAAGCTGACAGCTTTTGAAAAGACCATTTAAGGTAACAAGAAATCCCGCAACCAAAAATTAATGGCCTGCCTGTATTCGCTTTTGGAAGAACGGTTTTAGGATCGCGCGGTCCAGCAAGATCCAGGCAATTGCCAGGTTCAGAATAATTACCCCGTTCACTATAGTTTTGCCGCTGAATTCAAAAGAGGGCAATGGGGTCTTTGTAATATTTTTGGGAATTGCTAATTGGTTTAAATCAATACTGGTATTTGAATTATCGTATGCGCCTCCTGCCAGCAAAAAGGTCGTGATACCGATCGCAACCAGAACTCCCATCAGCAGAAGAATTGAATTTCTCAAGGGGAAATCGCGCGGTGCCTGATACTGGCTTAGTTTGCTCATGACGGACGCCGTGAAATTTTTCGAAGGATGCTCTATCGCCGTTTGCGCCAGCAAAGAATGCACCCGTTTTAGCTCTTCGTAGCGGACCTGCCACGCGCGATTTTCTTTAAGGCCCCGTTCAATTTTTTCGTTATCAGCCTTTGTTAGATTGCCTTCCAGGTAATCCGACAACATGTCGTCTAAAGATTGCGATATTTCTTTCATCTCCTTACAAAGTTAAGGCTTCGTGATTTAATAAATTTTTTAATTCATCGGCCAGGCGTTGTCGCGCCCGGTGGATACGAACTTTTGCCGTGTTGGCCTGCATTCCCGTGATCTCAGCAATTTCCTCCAGCGAAAATTCTTCAAGGTAAAATAAAGTCAATGCCGCCCGGTCTGCTTCATTAAGTTTTGCCATGGCAAGGTTAAGATATTTTCTTCTGTCAGTTTTTTCCAGCATCCCTTCACCCTCAGCGCGGTATTCAACAAATGTATTTTCCAAGCTTTGAAATTGTTGTCTGTTTTTTCTCTTGTAGCTGATGGCAGTATTAAAAACAATGCGATAAAGCCACGTTGAAAACTTCGACTGCCGGTTGAATCCTTTTAAGTGGTGGTACGCTTTAATGAAGGCATCCTGCGTCGCTTCCTCTGCCTCCGGCCTGTTCTGGAGGATCTTCTGAGCTATGGTATAGGCATAACTTTTATGTTTATCCACCATTTCGGCATAGAGGTGCTCTTCGCCGGCCAGAATCCTTTCAATACGTGAATGCTCCGGATCGTTCGTCATGACAGTTCTTGGACGCGGGCTTTTTACAGGAAGTTACAGCTTTGCGCAGAATTAGCGTCAATCGTTCACGGGCGGAGATCGGAGACAAAGGAGTGTAAAATTTTATGTTTAGCTGTAACCACATGGTAGCTGCCGCGTCAAAGGGTCAAATTCAACTAAATAATAAAAATTTATGGCGCCTGCAGTATTAGGAATTATAATGGTAATTATAGCTATCGTCGGAGCCTACGTCATGGTTATTTACCTTCGGAAATATGGAAATATCGAACGTATGGCCATGATTGAAAAAGGCCTCGACCCACAATTGTTCACCGAGAAAAAGAGACCCTTAAATACCTCCTGGTCGCTTCGTTTTGCATTGCTTCTCATCGGAGCCGGAGTAGGCCTTTTATTAGGATATTTTCTCGATGCTAATTTTTACATGGAGGAGGTCGCCTATTTTTCAATGCTCTTTATTTGGGGGGGTATAGGATTAGGTGCATCTTATGTAATTGAGGAAAGAAAGATAAAAGCCGAAGAGAAAAAATAAGCGACGGCGCGCTGACGCTCGGTAAATACTAAAAGGCTGATCAGTGAATCGGCCTTTTTTGTGGAGCGCTGATCTCACCCTGTAGAATCAATCTACAACTTTTTCTCCCAGCCAAATTGTTTTGATTTTTAAGTTATTGAGCAACAGAAGTTTGAACGACCATTACCAGCTGGCACACCATTGGTCAGGTAGAGATCAAAACTAATGTTCAACTAAATTTTTTATCTATCATGAAAAAATTAATGTTTGCCTCTCTAGCTCTGTTGGGAAGTGTTGCTTTAGCAAACGCTCAGGAAGCTACTCCTCCACAAGAAAGCAACCAGGCTACTGAAGCCGTTGCTCCTGCTCCTGCACCAGCAGATCAAGACGATAAGACCAAAATTAAATCAGAAGAACTTCCTGAAGCTGTCAAGAAATCACTTGAAGCGCAAGAATACCGCGGATGGTTGATCGACGCAGCTTACCACGTAAAATCCACTGATTCTTACGAAGTTGAACTGAAGAATGGCGCCGAAACCAAAACCGTTAAGTTTAGCAAAGACGGCAAGGTAGAAGGCTAACCAATAAGCATTCTATTGACTTTTAACAACTTGTAAATCAAAAAAGAAAGCTGGGAAATATTCCAGCTTTCTTTTTTATTTTGGCCTCAATTATGGCGCGGATCTTAGTAATTGAGGACGATTTAACTTTCTCTTGAATTCTTGATGGATTTCTC
>DASUTP010000622.1:0-6942 GCA_036374515.1 Chryseolinea sp.
TTCCCGATAGTAAGCCGATATTTGATAGGCGTGGTCTGAAGCTTTCGCAAAATCTTTTTGACTTACCGCTTGCTGATAAAGCTTAAGGTTTTCGGACAATGTTTGAGATTGACTCCATCCGTAATGTTGCAGACCGATCGTGACGAGAATATATACGAAGGTAAATTTAGCAATCGACGCTAACGACCTTTGCCTTTGGAAGCAACACCAGATATATCCACACATAGAAAGGGCAATTTTGCGAAGTTTCTCTGACCACACGCTCGACAAGACCGGTAAAACTTACATAGGCAAGATGGCCGCCTACCCTTTGGTATTCAAACGCCACTGAAGGGGTATTGGAAGTCCGGCGCATTGGGATCACCTCGACAAAATCTGGTGGATTATGACAAGAATTGTGGAGATGACGCCGGATATCCTCAAAAGACGGTATGGACAGAAAGAATACATTGACGCGGTGCTGTAGAATCAGCCATTTTTTTTCAGCTGGCGTGACTAAAGCACTTCGTTCTGAACATATCAAAATGACACTAAAACAAGGGGTACATCAAGCATCTGCCGCACTGGGAATTTTTAGTTCTTTTACCAGCGGAACGAGGTTTTGCATGGAGTTTCTAAAATTTCTCTCCAGCTTTTCCCTGGCAGTAAGCGTAAATAGGATTTTGGATAAGAAACTTTTTTTAATGTAAACGGCCAGCGTGAACTTCGTTTTTCTTAGCCCTGCCTTTTCCAATACATAGTGTGTATAGGTGCCTTTCTTTTCGTCCTTTTCCGTGAATTGGATCTTATCCCCTTCGTAATAATAATAGCTGGAGGTTACCGTAACCGGCCCGTCGTCTGTTTCACAATTACATTGCATGCCAACGCGGGGAAGAAAATGATTCAGGGTTTCAACAGATCGCACGCCTTCCCGCCAACGGGGGCGGTATCTGAAGTCTCCGGTTGCGTGAAAAAGAGTGATGATGTCGGTTTCATAGATATGTTCTACCGAAAGCACTTTCGACATTTTGGTGAGTTCGTCATGTACGGGAGCAAGTGGGGGTATTTCCTTTCGAAGCTGACTGAGCTGCGTGTATTGAAATGCCACTTCGCCGCTTTCCGTTTGCTTGCTGCTGCGATCCCATTTCATCCAACCTTTTAAATCCAGGGGCTTTCCTTCAGGAAGGAGGGTTTGGGTGATGAGCCAATATTCATGCTGTTCAATGTCATTTTTTAGGAGCTGATGCGCGACAATAAGATCCTTGCCTATCAGCTTATTAAAGTTTTTAACGTTGTAACCTGTAAACTCGCCGTAGTGGGTTATGACCTTAAGGGTAAGATTGATCGCTGACATGCACGCCTTGCACTGGCAATAACGACGTTGCTCATATGCAATGATGCTGCGGTGAAATTCAACGAACATTTTTTCAACCTGTTTATAAATTTCTTCCGGCGGAGGACGATCTCCGAACTTGTAAAACAGAATTGCATCTCCTTCAATTTCCGAAATTTCCAAGCCTGTGTTGTTGGCATTGATCAGTATTTCCAAAAGCTCCTGAATGATGAGCCGGCTGTGATCGATTTCGGTTTGGGCGACAAACTTTGAGAATCCGGTGATGTCTGGTATGAAGAGAAGCCCTTTGTTTTCCATTACTGGTAAAGTTAAAAAAAAGCGAACAGCATTCATTGAACAGCGAATGGCTAAAGAAGGCATGCTCGCGCTAACTGCTTTCAAATACGATATAACCTAAGGGTCCGGATCTTATGCGGCAGTCAACATGGTGAAGTTCCTGGATCGAAAAAAAAAGTTGTTTTACATAACCTCACGAGGCGGGAGCCGTATACATTCCACTAATCGCATACGAATGCGTTTACATATGTACAAACACATATTTGCTACAGTGATTCTAAATCTTCACTAACTAATCTTTTAAAATCTTATTTATGAAAATCCTCAAATGGATTGGTTACGTCCTGGTGACCATAGTGCTTCTTTTTGCCGCTTTTTATCTCAAGGCGCGTATATCGACCGAACGGAGACTTAGCAAAAAGTATGATGTTATCCTGCAGCCGTTCAACTTAAAAACCGATTCAGCTATTGTTCAGGAAGGACACCGCATTATGCTCACGAAAGGTTGTGCTGCGTGTCATGGTGAGCATTTGCAAGGAAAAGTTTGGTTGGATGACGCGATGCTTGGTCAGGTGATTACGCCAAATCTAACGAAGGGAAAGGGTGGCTTACCAAGAGATTACAACACCAGTGACTGGCTTCGAAGTTTAAAACATGGCATCAGAAGGGATTCCACGCCTTTGCGAATCATGCCATCACACGAGATCTCGCATCTCGGCGAAGAGGACATGAATGCGTTGATTGCATACCTGTCGCAAATTGAACCGGTAGATAACGTCCTGCCTGAGACACGGCTGGGAGTCTTAGCATACATTTTAACCGACCTGGGAAAGATATTGCTGATCCCCGCTGATAGTATCGATCACAACAGAACTTTGACCAAGCATGTGGATCGTGAAGTCAATGCAAAATTCGGCGAGTACCTGGCGACTAATTGTGCCGGCTGCCATCGTAAGAATATGAAGGGCGGTCCTCCTGTTGCTCCCGGCTTTCCTGTTGTAGCGGACATTTCAAGTACAGGGAACCCAGGCAAGTGGACAGAGGACCAATTCATCCAAACGCTGAAAACGGGAAGCACCCCTGAAGGAAAGAAATTAAATCCGAGCGAGATGCCATGGATGGCTTTCAAAAACTACAGCGACGATGAAATGAAGGCGATTTTCCTCTACCTGAAAAGTATGTGATTGCTATCGCTGACTTGGTCAGAACGTTTTCAGCAAGAATATTATTTTTGTCAGGCTGATTCAGTGTACGGGTCAGCGCTGACAAAATAACTTATCATATGATAGCAACACTTGTTCATGTCCAGGTCAAACCGGAATTCGTCAATGAGTTCATTGAGGCCACTCGTCAGAATCATGAGAATTCCGTCAAGGAGCAGGGCAATTTTAGGTTTGATATTTTGCAGGACGCTCAGGATGAGGGGAAATTCATTCTATACGAGGTATATGAATCAGAGCAGTCCGCAGCAAACCATAAGGAAACCATTCACTATGCGCGGTGGCGTGACGCGGTAGCACCATGGATGGCAAGAGCCCGCGAAGGCGTAAAGCATTCGTTGTTGTTCCCCCTTAAAAAATAATGTGATGGTGAACGCCTTCAACCTGGTGAAAAGTCCGGTGCTACATTTCGGGCCAGGTAAAATTTCCTTGCTCCCATCAGTGGTAAAAACCTTTGGATCCAAGGCTGTACTTGTTACAGGAGGAAAGTCTTTTTCGCAATCAAGCTTCTATGCGCCGTTTCTGGAACAGCTTCACAGTCTGGACATCGCGTTTGATTCAGTTATCGTAGACTCTGAACCAACACCGGCAATCGTCGATGAGGTTGTAAAAAATGTTTTGGTTTTCAATCCTACCCTTGTGGTAGCCATCGGTGGCGGCAGTGTGATGGATGCGGGTAAAGCAATCGCGGCAATGCTGCCCCTTCACGAGCCGGTAAAAAATTATCTCGAGGGTGTGGGGACGAGGTCGCATCCCGGCGTCAAGCTTCCTTTTATCGCAGTGCCAACAACCGCCGGGACTGGGAGCGAAGCTGCGAAGAACGCTGTGCTTTCCGAAATCGGGGAAAAAGGATATAAGCGATCGTTGCGGCATAACAACTTCGTATCAAATGTTGCCTTGATCGATCCTGTCCTTACCCTAACCTGTCCTCCCGCCACGACGGCGGCAAGTGGAATGGATGCCTTTACACAGCTGCTGGAATCCTACCTGTCAACGGCAGGAAACCCTATTACAGATGCATTGGCATATGAGGGCCTGCGGCAGGTCTCGGGCAACCTATTGCATGCATACCGGTCCGGTGAAAATCTCAATGCGCGTGTAGGAATGGCGTTGGCAGCGTTTCTTTCAGGCCTTACGTTAACCAATGCAGGCTTGGGGCTTGTCCATGGCTTCGCGGCTTCGATCGGAGGCTATTTTCCGATTGCACATGGAGTAATCTGCAGTTCCGTGATGCCTGCGGTCAATAGGGTAACGGTACGCAGGCTACGATCCCTGGATCATAAGCACAACGCGTTGATAAAGTATGCAGCGATTGGAAAGATCTTTGCAGAAAGTGAAAACAAATCCGATACATATTATATCGATTTCCTATTGGATACCATCCAGGCGCTGACCGGGGAAATGAGGATACCCAAGCTTTCTGAGGGAGGTGTGAGACGGAATGATTTTGAAAGAATTGTGAAGATCACTGATAACAAGAATCACCCTTTGAATTTGAACGACGAGGAGATGATGGAAGCGCTGGAGTTGTCCACCTGATATGCCTGACGAAATTTGCCATACTGTAAAACTATTTTTACCCGGTTGCGTTGTAATTGAAATATCTACTGGCATTTTTTACAGGTTAGATAAACATTGAATATTTTTGCTCACGAATAAGATGGAAGCAGGCAAGAAAAGATGTATGAAGCGGACAGAAAAGTCTTGTGGTAAACAAGTAATACCTCCTATGCCTGGAAATGTTATGATTTAAGCAAATAGCCAATAATAACAGCAAGCCCCGGGCAATTTTGTCCGGGGCTTTTTATTTTGTCAGCGTAGCCAAGTGGTTTAAGGCATCAGTCTGCAAAACTGAAATTCGTGGGTTCGAATCCCGCCGCTGACTCAGATATCCAGCCGTCACGTTAGAACCGTGATAACCTGCACACGTAGTGCAGGATGGCTGGATTGCGTAATTACTGCCTCCGAAACCTTTATTTGGACTTCGCGCATTGCAAGCGACCCCTGTTCTCCACCGGACAATGGAAAAGCAGAGATCTATGGGAAGCGATTTTCAGCGTTAATGACTGTCGTGGAATCCGACTTCAGAGATGGATGATAATCAACAATGTTCTGGACGATGTATAAGGGCACAACTGCGATTTCGACGAATCGAACCTAATAATTTCGTTCGTATGGGCGGAATTTAGTACAACAGAAAGGTTTTAGCCCGAGTCTTTGGAGGTTCGTTGCGATGGATTGCGGAGATTGCGGTGTTTGTCGTTCAGCGACCCAAACAGCATTTTAACGGTCAAATCTGTCGATTAAACCACAAAACTTACTCGGGTTAAGCAAAGGAATCGATAAGATATTTGTTATGGCCACGAAAAGTTTGCGTAAAACAGAGGTCTCGGGTGCAAAAGGATCAATGGGGCCGATCTGTCTTTTAGGAGATAATTTTTAGGGTGGGATCGCTGTTGCCGGGGTTAGATGATTGTTGCAAAATTAGCCCTGAAAAAAGGCCCTCAAAGCAGTCCTCAAAAATTTGCTCCCTATGAATGGTTGATCATACACTTCTAACGTTCAGACTAAACGCTCACGTCAAAACCACGCAGAATATCAGAATTTCTTTCAAAGCAGCGGAGAAAAGTTGAAGATATATACTAATACTTACACCTTCTTGAGACAGTCGGACAATGTCGGTATCTTAGTGATACTTTTTGAAGTGGTAGCTGTGCGTTTTGAATACTCAACGACGTCAAAAATTAAGATTTTTTCGGATTTACCAATTTGATGGAAATGGAATCGAGAAATTATACAGATAATTGCCAGCCTGAAATCCTCATGGCGAATTTGGACAAGTGCACGGATGGGGATACCGAATTCAGGCGGGAATTGGCGCAGCTACTGGCTAATAATATAACTGAGATGATTGCCAATATTGAAAGGTCGGTGAAGGTGAAGGATCCCAATATAATGATGCGGTCTGTTCATAAGACCAAGACTACACTTACAATATTGAATGACGGCGAAATGAATGAGGAAATTACCATCGTCGAGAAAAAACTGAAAGAGTCGTCACCGATCGACCTGGAAATTCATGTGGAAAAATTAATTAGCCGTTGTATCAAAGCAGTCAATGCCTTAAACGCGCTTTCTGCGCAATAATGGCCCTTACACCAGTCCTTCCGTTAGGAAATCGTTAAGGTGTTTTCCCGCCTTCATCGCTTCAAGAAGGTCTTTTTGGAATCTTTTGCCTGTTACCTCGTTATCGCTAAACTCCCGAAGCACCAAAAAGCTTTTTAGTTTTAGAAATTCCCGTTGAGGATGGTCGGCCGCGTATCCCTTCGGCATCGTCTTTAGCTTGTCCTCGTCCCAAAGCTGGCCAAAAATTTTTTTGAATTTCTTCTCTTTAAGGATTTGAACGAGGCGTTCTCCATTATAATCAATTTCCTGCCGGATCTTAGCCAAGTTCTCCGGAGTTGGCTGATACATCCCGGCAGCCACCATGCTCTTGCCTCCAGGTTGTATCTGAAAGTAATAACCCGGAACACCCATACCCTTGCCACCAGATGAAATGCCCGCACTTACATTTGTCTTATAGGGAGTCTTGTCTTTGCTAAACCTGACATCGCGGTAAATTCTGAAAATAAGTTTTTTCGGATTTAGTCCGGCCAGAGATTCATCAAAAGCTATCATATCCTGCAGCACATCCGTCACAAATACTTCAAATTCATCTTTTATTTCGAGATACCGCGGCTTGTTTTTTTCAAACCAGTCGCGATTATTATTTCTGGAAAGCTTTTTTAAAAAGTCCAAAGTGTTGTTAAAATCCATATCGATTTATCAAGCAATTAATATTTTTCCGGTAAGCTGTCAACTCTGATTCTAACTTCCTGCAGCGCGGGAAGCTGTGATGTTGGCGTGCTCAAATAGAAATATGCCGTTGCTGAAACGTCGTCTTGTCGATAAAAGTTGGTCCATCCTTCAGGAAAGTCTTTATCGTTGAGTTGAGGGGCCTCAGGATTTTCGAGCAGTTTTATAAAGTCCTTCCCTGAAACAGTTACCGGCACGAGCGAGGCGCCGTTTTTAACGTATTCGCGAACCTTGTCACGCATTTCGCCACCCATGATC
>DASUTP010000623.1:0-3942 GCA_036374515.1 Chryseolinea sp.
AGTACGCGCTGGCGGATGATCCATGCCGCCGCACCCAATACAATGATGAAAGCTATCTGTTGGATCATAGGGTGGTTTTATCGGTCAACAATTCCAAATCTATTTTTTGCACCATTTATAAATTTACATACTTTTGTGCCCCCTGATAAGGGCAAATCCTGGTGATGTAGCTCAGTTGGTAGAGCAAAGGACTGAAAATCCTTGTGTCGGGGGTTCAATTCCCTCCATCACCACGTTAAAAGCCTCTGCCGAGGCTTTTTTTTATCATTATCAAATCGTCAATTTTGATAATTTAGCAAGGAGTATTTGTATTCTTACTTTTATTTTTCTCTTTAAACAATAATGAATGGGTTCGTCTGACCTTTCGGAGTACGAAACACGATTAATCTACGTCCATCTTTCCGAAGTGATTCTCGGTTTGATTTTCTTTTTCATTTTTCGGCATTTCGGATTCTTGTATCGTCGACTATTCCTTCACACCTGGTCATATAGCTGGATCACTTTCGCTCTTTACATAGCCAGCTCTGGTATAGTAATGATTTTTTTGCAGGACGAGCGTTCGACGCCGCGCACAATTCTCAGCATCATTGCCCAGCTTTGTTGCTTTTTGCAGATCATCTTTATCCTCCGCGGGACCTATGAACTGATTTATGACAAGGCCTTCTCGCGGAAGCGATTCAGCTTAATATTTCTGCTGTCTGTCATCGTCGCTCTCTTTTCAATTCTCGCCTTTGCCCAATCAGGGGTCTTTTTTCATTATCTGATCAGCAACGGGAGTCGGGCGATTATCACAGGCATTGGCTTTTTGGTGGCTGGTATCGTTGTGTGGACCAACAAGAAATTTTCCAAGGGTTTTGGCCAACAGTTGCTTACGAGCTCCCTGATAATTTTCAGTGTTTATCAACTTTATAATTTCACCATTCGGCTCCTTAATGTCCTGGGCCCGCAGACGGTATATGGAGTCGACCTATTTGGAGCAGTGGACCTCCTGTTAATTTCCCTGATGGGGATGAGTATGGTGATGTGGTTCCTGGAGGATGAGCGTCTGAGATTAAATGAAGAGAACAAGGAGCTGGACAGTTTTCTCTCCAGCACTTCTCACGACCTGCGGACGCCTATTGCTTCCATCCTTGGGTTAACTTACCTGGGCAGGATCGAACTACAGGAGGAGAAGGCAAGGACTTTTATGAATATCATTGAAGAACGGATCAAAAAACTCGACCTCATCATCAGTGATATCCTTAACCTTTCCAGGAGCAAAAAGATAGACGTCAAAATTGAGGAGTTGGATTTACGGGTTCTTATCGAGGAGGCAACGGCGGATATCAGATTCAACAAAGGCGCGTCTTCCATTTTTTTGAATTATCAGCCGCATCCAAGTCATACTTTCAAGTCAGACTACAATCAAATAAAAATAATTCTGAGCAACCTGCTGACGAATGCCGTGAAATATCACAACCTGGATCAGCCGAACCCATTTATTCAGGTTACTTTTAAAAGGAATAGGAACGTTGTTGAAATTGAAGTGGAGGACAACGGCAGGGGTATTTCAAAAGAAAATGTTCCCAAAATATTCGATATGTTTTTCAGAGCCTCGGACGACACTGAAGGAACCGGCCTGGGCCTTTACATTGTCAAGGAAGCGCTTAACAAGATCAAGGGAATAATTTTTGTTGATTCCGAACTTGGGAAGGGTAGTAAATTCAGGATCGTTCTGGAGAATGCCTGAGAATGCCCAGGCATTTTAATTATTTGAAATGCTTTAGTCTGACCAATTCCTCTTTAGTCAAAAACCTCCATTCTCCACGTCCAAGGTCTTTCTTATCCAAGCCGGCATAGACGGAACGGTCCAGCTTTTTTACTTCATAATTCAGTGTTTCAAAAATGCGTCGCACAACACGGTTCCAGCCTATATGGATCTCGATACCCACCGTTTTTTTATCATCTGAAATAATAGCCAGATCATCCACTATCGCGCGTCCTTCCTCCAATTGTACACCATCCAGAATATGTTGGGCGTCTGTTTTCGTCAATGGCCTGTCGAGTTCGACCTTATAGATTTTCTTGGCGTTGTAGGAGGGGTGCATAAGCTTGTCTGCCAGGTCGCCGTCGTTGGTCAGCAATAGCAGTCCCGTTGTATTTCGGTCAAGCCTACCCACGGGATATACGCGTTCCTTTACGTTATTTCCGATCAGGTGCATAACCGTGTTGCGTTCCTGAGGATCGACCGTTGTCGTAAGAAATCCCTTTGGCTTGTTCAACAGGATGTAGACAGGCTTTTCGGCCCGAAGTATTTTGCTTTCGTGCCTGACCTCATCACCGGGGTTCACCTTATAACCTAATTCGGTGATTGTTTTGCCATTTACAGAAATGACTCCCATTTTGATCAGTTCATCGGCTTCGCGTCGTGAGCATACGCCACTGTTCGCTATGAACTTGTTAAGCCTTATTTTTCCGGTTTGAACGGGCGCCTCAAAATCCGTCCTCGTTTTTCCTTTCGACCCTTGTGCCTTCTTAAAACTTTCGGTTGATTTTCTTTCGGAAAAACTTGTATTGGTTTTACGTTTTGGTGGCCCGTCAGGGTCGTTGCTGAATTTTTTGTACGGGCTTTCGCGCCTTAGTGCGTTCGGGCCGAATGCAGTCTTTTTGAAAGGCCTGTTTTCGCTTCCTTCGCTCCTGTCAAACTTTTTGTAAGGTCGTTTCTCCTCGCTGCCCGCATTAAATTTCCTTCGGGGCCCATCGCTGTTTGACGAAAAATTTTTCTTGCGCTGAAACGGCGATTGCTCGCTCCCGCCGGAGTTTTCCGATCGTCTGGCATCAAACTTCCGATTCGGCCTGGCCCTAGGTCCCGCTTTACTGAAAGGCTTTGAGGGGGAATCACCGTAAGATTTGCCGGAGCCTGCCTTTCGGGGACGCTTCTCCGGCTTTCCGCTAAAATTTTTCTTAGGGGAGCCGGTGCGTGACGGGGTTTCTGAACGCCGGCCGCTGGATCTTGAAGTATTACGCTTCGCCATTAGGCTCCGTTTGATCCAAGGTCTCGCTTTGATCGACGTTCTCACCGATTGAATTAACTTCGGTTACGAATTCTTTAGGAGTCGGTAATTCTGCAATGTCGTTGATGCCGAAGTATTCCATAAATTTCACCGTGGTGCCGTATAGCATGGGGCGGCCGATTGTCTCCGCCTTACCCGTGATTTCTATGAGGCCTTTATCGAGCAGTTTTTGAACGGCGTAGTCGCAATTTACGCCCCGGATATTTTCTATTTCAGTCTTGGAGATCGGTTGCTTGTAGGCAATGATCGAAAGCGTTTCCATAGCAGAAGTGGATAGACGCTTTTTCGATTGCTGCTTGAGCATAATTCCGATACTGGCCTGGTAGGCTGGTTTGGTCAGGAATTGATATCCACCGGCGGCTTTGAAAAGTTGAAATGAATATTCTTCAGCCTGGTACTTTTCTTCTAATCGTTGAATGGCACCCTGGATATCCTCCTCAGGTACATCGGCGTTAAACATTTCTGACAGGCATCCCCGGATTTCGCCGATACGAATCGGTGTGGGGGAACAGAAAATGAGCGCCTCAATATGGTTTTGTAAAAAGTCCAATGGAAGTTTGTAAAGGGTTATTGATTAGTCGTGCTGCATCATTTTCGCCTCAATTGATTGAGTAGTGTGAGGCACAGCAATCAATCGTTCCTTCGGGATCAGCTTACCCGTCACGGAACAAATTCCATAGGTTCCGTTCTTAATGCGAACGAGCGCATTTTCAAGGTTCATGATATACTTTTGCTGACGGGCGGCCAGCTGGCTTAAATTTTCCTTTTCTGCCGTTTCCGCTCCGTCTTCCAAGACTTTTGTATTTCCACCGGAGGTGGCATCCGTACCCTCGTCGTTGTTGCGATTAAGGGTTTCTTTCAAAATTCGATACTCATCACGAGCTTTATC
>DASUTP010000624.1:0-7000 GCA_036374515.1 Chryseolinea sp.
CCCATCATCCATTTCTGGCCAAATCCCAATCCTCCCAGATAAGTAGGCCTTGAAACGCCTGTCCACGAAGTTGATTCTTCAGCGATCGTAATGGCATCCGGGAACTGCCCATACACGACTTCATTCATTTCTTTTAAAAACGTAATCGCCTCGATATTTTCATTTCCCCCAAAATCGTTGGGAATCCATTCCCCGGCCTTGCGTGAATAATCCAGGTAAAGCATCGACGCAACGGCGTCTACACGCAGACCGTCGATATGAAATTGCTCCAGCCAGTACACCGCATTGCTGATTAAGAATGACCGGACCTCATTACGGCCGTAATTAAAAATATAGCTCTTCCAATCCGGGTGAAATCCTTTGCGTGGATCTTCGTGCTCGTACAGAAACGTTCCGTCAAATCTAAAAAGGCCGTGTTCATCCCCGGGAAAATGCGAGGGAACCCAATCCAAAATCACGCCGATACCTGCCTGGTGAAAACAATCTATCAAATATTTAAAATCTTCCGGACTACCGTAACGGCTAGTGGGCGCAAAATACCCGGTTAACTGATAGCCCCATGAGCCATAAAATGGATGCTCCATCAACGGCAAAAACTCAACGTGGGTAAAGCCCATGTCCTGTACATAGCCAACAAGGTCTTTCGCCATTTCCGGATACGTCAACGAGCGATTGTTTTCCTCGACCTTCCTCTTCCATGAACCATAGTGCACCTCGTAAATTGAATATGGCCTCTGTTTTCCCGTAAGGCTTTTCCTTTCCTTCAGCCAATCGCGGTCCTTCCAGTCATATTTGGATTCCCAAACAATGGAAGCGGTCTTCGGTGCGCTTTCACAGTATAATGAAAAAGGATCAGCCTTAACCACGTATTCACCGGTATTGGAATGAATGCCGTACTTGTACGCTTCACCATGGTGGATATCGTTGAAAAAACCCTCCCAGATCCCGGATTCGTCCCAACGCGGATTCAGACGATGCTGTTTATCCTGCCAGTGATTGAAATTACCGAGCACAGAAATAGCCTTGGCGTTTGGCGCCCACACCGCAAAGTATGTTCCTTTTCGCTCCGGTGTTTGAATTACGTGCGCACCCAGCTTCTCATAAAGTTTGTAATGCTTACCTGACTTGAAGAGGTAAATATCAAATTCTGTTAGCAAAGAGAAGCCTTCAGATATTGAATCGTTTGATTTTGAAGATGCTTTTTTTGCCATATGTCTGTTGGTTGTGATGACACGTCAAAATTTCGTGTCACGCTTGGTAAAATTAGGACTATTTTTTCTTTCGCTCCTCTTTCTCCTCCTGGTATCGCTTCATAATATAGTGGATTCCGCGCAGTGGTATGATTGTCCAATCGGGTCGGCCATTTAGTTCATATCCCAGCTCATAAATTGCTTTTTCCAGCAGAAAGGTTCTGATTAGGATATCATTTTCCTCCGACAGATCGTTGCCCATGTTCATTCGCTCCATGTAGGCGCCGAGATAAAAACGGCTCACGTAATGTTGCCATTGCTCGGCCCAACTCTCAAGAAATTCCAAATCACGTTCCCGATAATTTTCGTTAAGCAATATTTTGCCAAACGCGGCATAATGAATAGACCGCATCATGCCCGCAACATCTTTCAACGCACTTTTCTTCAACCGCCTTTCACTAAACGAGAGCCCGGGCTCTCCCTCAAAATCAATTATCATAAAGTCTTTTCCCGTAAACAGCACTTGTCCCAGGTGGTAATCACCGTGAATCCTTATTTTACTCGTCTTGATCTTCAGCTGATATACTTCGCTGAAGCACTCCATTATTCCGTTTTCCAGCGCCAGCACCTTTTTTGCAAACTCCTGCACGTCGGGCGCCAGCTTATGCAACGTAGTCTCTAAAAGACTGAAGCGATCCTTTACAAGCTTTCGCAAAGACGAATAGAGCGAGCGTTGATAATTTGTTGTAAAGTTCTCGGGTGCAAATGCCCCATTCGACGCATTCGATGCAAGTGCCAAATGCATCTCTGCGGTGCGTGAACCAAGCCGAACCATTCGTTCATAAAATCCCCGGCCGATGAATTCCTGGATCACCTCCGGCGCGTCTTCAAATTTTATCGACGCTTTGTTAATCAACTTAGGCGGCTTGATCGCTTTCGCCTTAGCCATCACGCGCTCATAAAATCTGCCGACAGAGTCAACTGACATAACCCACGAATCGCCTTGATTCTCCACTTTCTCCTGCAGCAGACCGAAGACCATTACTGCGCCTTCGTGATCCAGGTACTCGACGCTGCCGGCGTAGCGGGGTGAGTTCCTGAAGGTAGTGTGTTCCGATAAGAATTGAACTATTTCAACCTCGGGATTGATCTCATTCTCGATCTTCCTGTAAAATTTAAAGAAATATTGATCATTATAAATAATAGCGGTGTTGCTTTGGTCTGCTTTTAAAATTTTAGAATCAACGGCCTTTCGCACATCAATCTTGGCGAATACACCCGAATTGAATAACAATGTGCCACCATCGTCATCCCGGATCTTTGTTTCCTTGCCCATGCTGACAAACAGGAAGTCGCGGAATAGTTTGTCGTAGCTGCTGTCCATGATGAATCCAGCCTTTCCCTGGATTTCAGCGCGGCAGATAACGCTTTGTACCGTATACTCTACACGCTCCATAATGCTGTCTGACGGAAGGAAAGCCATCGGTAGAAAATAGAGCTCCGGCAGACGCTGTACGTAGTGCACTTCGATAACGCCGAAAAAGTGTGTGTCGCCATCCACCTTTACCGGAATAGTCTTTTTGATACTTACTTTGTTTACGACTTTTGCTTTCCCCCCGAACCACCGGCACTTCTTCATAAAGGGAATCAGCACTTTCCTTTCCAAAACACGTATCTCATTGTAATTGTCGAACAGCTTCTCCCATGAAACCTCTGTCTTCAGCGTATACAATTCGCCACTCGCTTCTTTCTCTTTTTTCTCGGCTACGTCGGCCTGAAACCAGAAATATCCATACGGCCCGATTGTAATGGGATAGTCACCTTCACCCACGTTAAAGAAGCGATTTTGGCTAAATACTTCTGTGATATCACATCCTTTGTATTCAGTGAGGTTAATGCTCGTCGATTGCGAAAATTGTGAAAGATTGGCTACAACGATAATGCGCTGTTTTTCAAATGTCCTCACAAAAGCAAGAACCTTTGCGTTGGAGCTCTCCAAAAATTTCATGTCGCCCCGGCCGAAAATGTTCAGACGTTTTCGCATCGACAGCACATTCTTCATCCACCACAAGAATGATGTGGGGTTTTCCTCCTGAGCAGCAACGTTCACAGATTCGTGACGGTATGCCGGATCGGTGACAATCGGCAAGTAGAGGCGCTGAGGATTTGCGGTGGAAAATCCTGCATTCAAATTCATGTTCCACTGCATTGGTGTACGCACACCATACCTGTCGCCGAGGTAGACATTGTCGCCCATTCCGATTTCATCGCCGTAATACAAAACCGGCGAGCCCGGCAAGGAAAACAGAATGGCATGCAGCAGTTCCGCTTTACGCCTGTCATTGTTCATCAAGGGCGCCAGTCTGCGGCGAATGCCCATGTTGAACTTGGTATTTGAATCATTCGCATACGCCTTAAACAGGAAGTCTTTTTCTTCCTCCGTCACCATTTCCAGTCCCAGTTCATCATGATTCCTAAGGAAAAGCGCCCACTGGCTGTTTGGTGGCGTATCAGGAGTCTGCTCCATAATGTCAATGATGGGATAACTATCTTCCGTTCGCAACGCAAGGAACATACGCGGCATCAAAGGATAGTTGAAATTCATATGACATTCATGCCCATCGCCGAAGTAATCGGCCGCGTCTTCAGGCCATAAATTAGCTTCCGCAATAAGTATCCTGTTCTTGTAATTTTTGTCAATATGCGCACGAAGGCGTTTCAGAAATACGTGTGTTTGTGGCAAGTTCTCGCAACTGGTGCCTTCTTCTTCGTATAAAAATGGCACGGAAGAAAGCCTGAATCCATCAACACCCATCTTCATCCAAAAATCGACGATCTTAATCATCTCCAACTGGACCTCTGCATTGTCAAAATTCAACTCAGGCTGATGCCTGAAGAACCGGTGCCAGTAATATGCGCCGGCATCGGCATCCCACGTCCAGTTTGTTGATTCTTCAGAAGAAAAAATAACGCGCGCCTCTTTATACTTTTCCTTGGAATCGCTCCACACATAAAAATCACGGTAGCGGGATCCGGCCTTTGCTTTTCGAGAGCGCTTGAACCAGGGATGCTGATCAGAAGTATGGTTTAAGATCAACTCCGTCAATACCCGCAAGCCTCTTCGGTGGGCTTCCTTCAAAAATTGTTTGAAGTCCGCCAGCGTGCCGTAGTCGGGATGTACGTCACAATGTTCCGTAATATCAAAGCCGTCGTCTTTTTGAGGGGATGGAAAAAAAGGTAATAACCAAATAGTATTTATGCCGAGATCCTCCAGGTAGTCCAGTTTTTGAATCAAGCCCTGGAAATCACCAATGCCGTCTGCATTGCTATCGTAAAATGCACGAACTGACAACTCATAGATGATTGCATCCTTAAACCAAAGGGGGTCGCTCTTTAGCGGTGTATTCATTACATATTGGATTCGTGAATCTCTAATTTAAACAAGTGAAAAGGAATCTTGTAAGGGTCAAGCTCCACATAATTCCATTCCTGGGTCCATGTATAATGCTCTTCCGTTATAAGATCATGTACTTTTACGTTCACCCCTCCTTCAATTTTTAGCCTTCCCAGCGGAAGCTGAACATATCCGGAATGCCGGCTGTTTGAATCAAGATTAACCACCACCAGGATAACATTTGACAGGTCGTCGGTTGCCTTTAAATAAGCGAGAAGATTCGGATTTTCAATCGTACAAAACTGCACGTTCCAAGTCGAGTGCAGGGCCCGGTTGCTTTTTCTGGCTGCATTGATCATTGTTATGATGTCCGTCATCCGGTTGGTCTTCTTCCAGTCATGATGTTTAACCTCATACTTTTCGGAATTGAAATATTCCTCCTTGCCCTGCATCGGGATATTATCGTGCCATTCGTATGCGGGCCCGTAAATACCATAATTCGATGAAAGCGTTGCCGCCAGGGCCAGCCGTAAGATGAAAATATTCTCCCCCTGGTGCTGGAGATGATATGGCAGAATGTCGGGCGTGTTGGGCCAGAAGTTGGGACGAAAATAATTTCGCGACGGACCATAGACGAGCTCGTTGACATACTCTGTGAGTTCTTGCTTTGTAACCCGCCATGTGAAATACGTGTAGGACTGGGTAAACCCTATTTTTGCCAGCGAGGACATTATCTTTGGCCGTGTAAACGCTTCGGAAAGAAAAATAATATCGGGATACTCCTTGTTCACCTCATGGATGGCCCACTCCCAGAATGAAATGGGTTTTGTATGGGGATTGTCAACCCGGAATATTTTTACACCCTGCTCGATCCAGTAGGTGATCACGGATTTCAGTTCGTTCCATAGCGCCAGCCAGTTTTCGGTTTCAAAGTTAAAAGGATAGATATCCTGATATTTTTTGGGAGGATTCTCTGCATATTGAATCGATCCGTCAGGACGTTGCTTAAACCATTCCGGGTGATCTTTTACATAGGGGTGATCCGGAGCGCACTGAAAAGCAATATCGAGCGCGATATCAATATTTAGTTTCTTTGCCTCGGCAATCAGTTTCTTGTAGGAATCGAGTGTCCCCAGCTCAGGTAGAATTGATTTGTGGCCTCCCTGATCGCTTCCAATTGCCCATGGCGATCCCGGTTCACCGGCTTCAGCCTTCACGTTGTTATTCTTGCCTTTTCTATTAACTCTTCCGATAGGATGAATCGGCGGCAGGTACAAAACATCAAATCCCATGGAGGCGACGCGCGGCAACAAGCGAATGACATCGGTAAAAGTTCCATGGCGGCCTTCAAGCGAAGCGGACCGCGGAAATAACTCGTACCACGCGCTGAAGTTTGCCTTTTCATGCTCGACAATAACTTTCAACTGCTTGTGAAAAGTGTGGGGATGTTGAATGAGCGGATTATGATGCACGATTTCAGCAAACTCCTTGCTCATAACAAAGGCTACAGCAGGATCGTATTGGCCTTCCAGCTTTTTTGAAATGTTTCTCAGATCGGCATTTTCGGAGGCAAGTACTTTTAGAAGATTAGCGCCTTCCAGAAGCTCCAGATGTACGTCAACCGCTGCGTTAACCTTCTTCCTGAACCCATCGTACCAGGTTTCAAAGTGATCCACCCACGCCTGCAGTGTAAAACGGTAGGCACCCTTTTCTTCCGCGTAAAAAGATGCATGCCACACATCGTTGAGGCCCGGGATCATTTCGATTTCTTTCCATTTGGCCTCACCCTCCTTCTTATAGAGCAGCCTGGCGCGAATATGGTCGTGGCCGTCGCTGAAGATATCAGCCGTAACATCAACTCGTTCTCCGACCGTACGCTTCGCCGGATACAACCCTTCGTCTACCTGCGGTTGCACATTTTCGATAATTACTCGTGATTGTCCTTTCAAATCCATCTATTTCAAAATTACGGTGCTAAATGCAGGTAGTTTTAACTCCCCATCTTTAAGTATAAAATTGTCGGCAGAGGAGTACGCAACATCATTGAATTTTTTATTGTCGCCCTCCAGTTTTACGGTCACCTCGACGTCTGAAACATTGTGTACGACCATTTCTTCCTGGGCTTTGAATTTCCGCGTAAAGCTCACCACTTCTGAAACCGTAATGCCCGATTCTTCAATGTCACCCTGCGTTAGCGGAAAGCTGGTGTTGCGATAACGAATGAGCTTTTTATAGAAATTCAACAATGAAGCGGGGTCACTTTTTTGGATGCTTTCAGGCTTGACAGTCTTGTCGGTGCTGAAGGCAGGTTTTTCCCACGATGTCTGCAGGGGATCTTTACCTTCCACATCCCAAATGAACGGCTCCCGAACATACGCATCGGGTCCGAAAAAGTCTTCGTACGTTTTTAGTTTAT
>DASUTP010000625.1:0-5247 GCA_036374515.1 Chryseolinea sp.
GGGCATCGAGTGCTACAAGCGAATTTCCGAAAAGGTTGGCGCCCGCGCGGTCGGCACCATAATAGTCATACGTTGGTGATCCCAGGGGTAAGTAAGCGATACCCCTTTTCGTATCGACGGAAATTTCGCTCCAGACATTTACACCGCCCGCATATTTGTAAGCATCCTTAGGCCAGGTATCGTAACCAAATTCACCCGGATGCGGAATAGTATGAAACGTCCATTCGAGTTTTCCGGTGACGACGTTATAGGCCCTTACATGCCCGGGAGGAGAAAAATAGTTTTCTCCGGGCGAAGAGCCAACGATCACGAGATTGTCGTAGATAACGCCCGGCATCATCGCCTGAACGCGCCGGATTGAAGCCGGATCACGGTCCAGGCCTTTGCGCAGATCCACATAACCACTGTCGCCGAACTGTAAAATCGATTTTCCAGTGGTGGCGTCAATGGCTTGTAAAGAATTGTTGAGTGTGAAGATGAGCCGCTTATCTTTCTTGTCTTTGCTTTCCCAGTAGTTGAGTCCTCGTCTCGTTAAGCCGGGCAGGTTCGCGTGAATCCAAAGCTCTTTTCCCGTAACCGCGCTGATAGCGATGAGGGAAAAATTTTTCCCCAGCACATACATCATAGTGTCCACGATGACGGGACTGAAAAAATAAGAGTTGTCGTCGTGTGAAGGATAGGTCCATGCAACTGTCAGCTGGCCAACGTTTTGTTTCGTGATCTCCGCGCCTGCAAAATATTTCGATTGATCCGGAGTTCCCCCATAATGCCACCAGGTTGTATGATCATTTGACGAGGTGGCTGTATCGCACCCCGCGCAAACTACCAGCAGCCATAGGGCAAGAATGGCAAAAGAAATATTGACCGGAAGTTTTTCGATGCGCATAAATATCCTGTTAATTCTTGAAGATCTGCCACCGAAGTCAATTTTGCAAATGCCATTATATTAATGAAGTGGATAGCCTGCGAGTGCAAAAACGACGTCTTGGTTGAGATATCGTGGTTTGTCATAAGAGAGCTTAACGCCATGGCAAACTTGCCTTGGCATTTGGCGATACAATGTGGCTGTGATTATCGAGTGCAACAGTCATCGATCATCATGGTGAATTCTTGGTCCGGGGACAACTGCATCAGCGTTGTGTATATTTTTTCACTTCTCTATAAATAAACTAGTTTTCAGCGCACGGTTTGCAAGGCATGAAATTTGACATGCTGTCTCAAAACCACATACATATGCCAGGTAGCAAGAAGAAAAATTCATTGGTCAACAATATGAATGCGCGCAAGAAAAGTGGAACCAGTCGTTCCAAAAAGAAATCCACTGTGAGCAAAAAGGCCTACAAAGAGATGCAAAATAACTGGGGCAAGAAAAAGTAACGGGTATCGCTGCTTTGAAAAAGCGTCGCGAACAGCAAAAAAATGTAAACAGGAAGACCGTTACAATACAGCCGCAGAGGCAAGATGTTGACAATTGGGGTTTCTCGGATTTAGAGATTCAACCCAGTTCTTTCATAATGTATCCTATCCCTCTGATATTTTCGATCTTCAGGTTTGGATCATTTTGTAAATATTTTCTCAGCCTGGAAATAAAAACATCCATACTTCTCGCCACAAAAAAGCCATCCTCTTCCCAAACCGTTTTTAGAAACAATTCGCGTTCAATTAATGTATCGCGGTGACGAAAAAAAATTTCCAATAGCTTGGCCTCTTTATATGTAAGCTGAGTAGCTATACCGTTGGCATTGAGAATTAAGTTCCGCAAATCAAGCGATGAATTTCTTGCTTTGAGAATAATCTCTCGGTCCTTTGAAGCGTGCAGTCCATTGGTTCGCCTCAGCACAGCTTCAATTCTGTATTTGAATTCCTCAATGCTGAAGGGCTTGCATACATAGTCGTCAGCCCCTGCTTGAAAACCGCGTATCCTGTCTTCAGTCTGGCTTTTTGCCGTCAAAAAAATAATGGGAACATGTTGATTATACCTTCTGATATCCTGCGCCAGATCGTAGCCGTCTTTGTTGGGTAGCATGATATCCAGAATGCAAAGGTCAAATGTGTTATGATGGAACGCGCTGAGACCTTTTTCTCCATCTTTGTATAAATGAACTTTCCATCCGAGGCTACTCAGGGAATCTTTAATGAGAAAGCCGAGGCTTTCGTCGTCTTCAACGAGCATGATCTGCAGATCGTCCATCATGCTTTAGGTAAAACGATTCTCACTTCCGTTCCGTGATTCAACTTGCTGAAAAGTTGAATATCGCCGTGATGCTTTTTGATAATATTCTTTACCAGACTTAACCCCAGGCCGAATCCTTTTACCGTATGGACATTTCCTGTAGAGACGCGAAAGAATTTTTCAAACACTTTTGATCTCGCATCCTTTGCAATACCCATTCCCTGGTCACTGATTATGATTTCTATATCCTTTCCATTGTCTACTGTAGTTACGGTTATAAAAGGACGACCGGGCGAATACTTTTCTGCATTGTCGATAATATTGTTGAGCGCTTGAGCCAGCATCTCACGGTCACCCAAAATGTACTTGCTCTGTGCATTCAACTCAAGGTTAAGGTTACCGTTGCGGTCGTGGATCTTGAGATGAAACGCGTCAGCACAATCTTTGATCAGTTCGTGTACATCCATCGTAGCAAAGGCGGGTCGCTTTTTGAATTCGACTCTAGATCCCAATAGAACTTGTTCTATCTTCTGGCGAAGCTTTTCATTTTCTTTCAGGAGGATATCCAGGTACACCGCGGTTCCTTCGTGGTTATTATACTTTTGCTTCAGGATTTCGGCGGCGAGACTGATGTTTGTGACGGGTGTCTTGAATTCGTGCGTCATGTTGTTTACAAAATCATCCTTAAGTTCGGCAAACCGTCTTTCCCGCAGCAGCGAGACAATGGCATAGGCGAAAAAGGCCATCATGAGTAGAAGCATGATGGTCGAAAAAATCCAGATGTTCAACTGGGCGGCTACATAGCTTTGTTTCCTTGGAAAATATACAGCGAAATTCTTTTGCCCTGCGTATTCGCGGAATTCCGCGGCATCCTGCGGCGCAAGCTTGCTTCGCGTAGCCTCTATATAGTTGCCATACACCAGCGTATCGTCGTCCGCCCGGTAAATGCCCAATTCGTAGCTCAGATCGAGGTCGCGAAGCTGAAATTCTTTTTTCAACAGGCTGTCAAGCTCGGTATCGTTGATATCGGAATGGGCATCTACAAAGAAGAAATTTGAAGATAGCTTTTTGATCTCGTGATCCTTGGATAAGGAATCCGCCACTTTCTTCAATGCTATTTGAACGCTGTGGTCGAATTGCTTTTCGGCGACGCTAAAGGCGCGGCTAAACCAATACACCTGTACCACAATAAGGCATGCAAGCACCAGCGTGCCCCAGACGATAACAATGCGCAGGTGACGGTTCTTCATTTGTTTAAAAATACGATTTCCAGTGTTGTGTTTTGAAATCTTTTCAAGGTTTAACACTCCATTAACACTACTTTACATTGGTTAACATATGGCACCCAGGAGAATGGCTAACGTTGCCTTGTATTCATCGCCGTGCCTATGTTTTCCAAGAAGGATCTGTCGCTTTTTATTGCCGCTGCACTGCTGGCCACTGTCGCTTATACACTCATGGTCGTCGATCCGGCAGAATATGGCTTTGGTGTTTTAACGTTGTGGGTCGCTCCTCCGTTGCTGGTTCTCGCGTTTTGCCTTCCCATTCCCGGAATCCTTGGTCACGATTTTCAGTACAAGGAATCGTTTCGCAGCATGAAGAACACTTGGGTCAAGCACGCTTTCGGGGCGCCTGTATTCGTCGCATCCCTTTGCCTGTACATGATCACGCTCGAGCCTACAGCGAGTCTTTGGGATTGTTCCGAATTCATTGCTTCTGCCTACAAACTTCAGGTGCCGCATTCACCAGGCGTTCCGTTGTTCCTCATCATCGCCAGATTGTTTTGTATGGCTGTATTGGATGATCCCATAATGGTCGCACCGGCTATAAATAGCATGAGCGCGCTTTTTTCAGCGCTGACAGTCCTTATTACATATCACTTAATATATTATTTCAGCGACAGGACCAGAGGATCCGGGGACAATTCAACAAAAGCTGTTCCGCTGTTTTCCGCGCTCTCCGGTAGCTTATGCCTCGCTTTTTCAGATTCCTTCTGGTTTTCAGCAGTAGAAGCGGAAACTTATGCCGCCGCATCTTTTTTTCTCGTCCTCCTGGTTTGGCTTATTGTGACGGGAAAAGATCTTTCCCCCGATAAACGCAGCCGCCGGTTTATTCTCATTTTTTATGTGGCAGGATTATCATTTTGCATTCACCCAATGTGTCTGCTTGCGCTTCCGCTACTGCCCCTAAGCTGGTATCCAAGAGATACTATTCCGATAAGATATCTTCCACTGGTTATCGGAATGGGATTGCTTGTCGTAATTGTAATTAACCGAATGGTTGGTGTTGGTTTATTTGAAATGATGTTTTCCTTTGATTTGTTCTTTGTCAATACGCTTCACGCACCGTTTTATACCGGCGCCCTTGTGCTAATGATGTTGATCGTCATAGGTTTCATTTTTCTGTTGAATCGCGTCAAAAGATGGTTGCACTTTACCTGGGCTGCTATCTTTTTGCTCGCTGGATTTCTTCCTTATGTCATGCTCTTTATCCGTTCGAATCACAACCCGCCCATCGATGAGACTAATCCGGAGGATCTTGCCCTTATCAAGGCCTATATGAACCGCGACTCGTATGGATCGACGCCACTGTTATTCGGTCCTTATTTTGACGCGGAAATTGAAGGCGTTTCATTGAAAAGAAAAATGTATTTTAAAGACAAGTCAACATACGGTGTGGCTGGAGCAACATCAGCGTACCAATACGAAAGATCACGGCAGACTATCCTGCCAAGAATGTATAGCAACGATCCCGGCCATGTCGCGGCATACCGTCAGTGGGTTGGCTTAAAAGAAAATGAACGTCCCCGTTTTTCCGACAATATTGAGTTCATGTTCAGAATGCAGCTGGGCGAGATGTATTTCCGATACCTCTTGTTCAATTTCGCGGGGCGTGAAAGCGACATTCAATACAGCAGTTGGTTGAAACCCTGGGAAAGTCCTGGCCCTGAGAAGTCAAGGAATCAATATTGGATGGTGCCATTGCTGCTGGGAATGGCAGGGGGCATTTATCAGTTCCGGAGGAATAAGAAGGATTTTTTAGCGGTAGGTATATTTTTTCTCGTGACCGGCGCG
>DASUTP010000626.1:0-13612 GCA_036374515.1 Chryseolinea sp.
TGTTTACCTTTACATAATGACCCTTGTCATCTGTAGCATAATAAAGTTTCGCTAATTTACCTTCGTTTAAATTTTCCTGATCCTGTGGAACGTGGTCTTTTTCCATATGTCGATATCCGTTAATCGTTTTATTTTAAAAAGCCTTGTGCAAATTTAAATTCATCATTAACGAATAACGGGGTAGCTAAACCACAGTTAACAAAACATAGGCATAGTTAAAGCGTGCACTTTCAGGGATCATCAAAAGTAACTGGTCATCTTTCTTCACTCTTCCGGAGTAAAATAATTCCTCCAGCATCAAAAACGGAGATGCAGCGCCAACATTGCCGACCCACGAAAGGTTCGTGAACCACTTTGATGTTGGGATATCTAGCCCGATTGCCTCCAATTCTTTTGCAATCCTCGAAGCAAAATATTGAGATGACAAATGCGGCAGAAAAAAAGTGACGTTTTCCGGCACAAATTTGCCCGCCGCCGCCAGCTCTGTTAAGAGCTCACCGCCTTTTTTAACAATGAAATCCCCTAAGAGTTTGGTGTCCTGCTTAATGGCAAACACAGATTCCCCCGTCCATACGTCCTGGTCCAGGTCGCTCCATCCTATAAATTCTCCTGAAGCATCTTTAATTGCACCCGCATACATGCAGGCGGGAAGCTGGTGAGCAAAAGATCTTTGCTCTACCCATTCAATTTTCAGCGAAAGCGCGGTGGGATTGGGCATGTCCTGCAGTAAGACGGCACCCGCGCCGTCGGATAACATAAAACGTAAAAAGTCCTTTTCGAAAGCAATTATACCATCGCCCTCAAGTTGAGCTACCTTTTCCCCCTCTTCCTTAAAGTACTTTGCTAACATCCAGATTGAAAATCTTTCAGAGCCTGTACAAATCGCATTGGATGCTGTTCCTGAAAGTATCGACAAATATCCAAACTTCAACGCTTGAATCCCCGCGCTGCACGCCCCAGTCGTTGAATTGATCTCGACCGCATGTCCGCCCAGCGCTCCGTGTACCATCGCGGCATGCGCGGGCAGCAGTTGGTCGGGGGTTGTTGTTCCGCACGATAACACTTCAAGATCTTCTAATCCGAAACTTTTATCGAAAAGTTTTTCAATTGCAAGCCTGGTCAACTCAGTGTTTGTATGCGTAACATTTCCTTCTTTGTCCGATGCGTAGTACCGCGTCTTGATCTGATTATTACGTAAAATAAGCGGCTTGGCTTTGGAAGCCTGATTGTTGATCCTTCCTAAAATATTCTCCATCTCCTCGTTGGACACAGGATCATTCGGTAAGAAACTTGCTAATTTGGTAATGTAAACACTCCTATTCATCCTTCAGCTGTAGATTTGCGTCGTTTAAGCCTTTTTAGTTTGGCAATTTGAGCCCGAAAGTACTTCTTTCCTTTAAGAATTAAAACTATTCAAGCCATTTTGGGCAGCGACCGAGAGCGTCGCTGTTTGAAACAATTGTCAGATACAATTAACACGTTCCTACTCTAAAAAATTTCTGAATAGAACCAAAAAATCTCTAACCATTTCGTAGCGAGTTCTGCTTATAATATTCAACATCCTGTATCAATTGTTTGCGTTTGACGGTTAATAAAATTCGGGAAACGATCCATAGAAGGGGAGACAAGAAAAAAATTGCCGTTGGAAGCAGGTACATAAAAATATATACTCGGATTTTTCTTCCTGTTGAGTGTATCGGTCCACCAGAAGCAATAAATTTTGACCACACCGAAAACGCCTTTTGACCCCTTCGCTCCAACAACACCAGGTTTGGCTTTATGTCTATAGCGCCGGCGTTATTGAGCTTTTCCTGCAACGATCCAAACTCCCCGCTGCCGATGGCCTGGTTTATGATTTCGCCATAAGTTTGTGCGTGCGCGACGTCTTGGTCCGAGACGCCCGCCGCCGGGAAAAACCAAAATGGCTTTCTGTTGCCGGTGAACATCCACCGGAGAATCGTAATCAGACTCGTTAAATTCGGCGACCGATCGATCAGAGCAATGTGACCCACCAGCGTGGCGTCTGCTTCTTTTAATCTTTTCTTTACCTTTTCCTGTGCGCCAAGCCACATATTGCGGCAGCCCAAAACAGTGATGACAGGTTTGTTTCTCAAAATCTTTTTCCCATCGTCGTTTTGAAGAAATGAACTCACAGGACGAGACGGTGTAAGGAACCAAGGTTGATAGCCAAGTATGATCAGGTCGTAACCATTGGTGGCTTTCGAAGAGACGGTGCGAAGAGCCTGAGGTTTCTGACTGAACACCTCTGGAAAGGCATTGAAGAATTGGTAGGAGCTCCAGGGAAAAGGAAATTTTTCCGTAGGCTGAATTTCTTCAAAGTGTATGGTGTGACCGGCTCGGATAAGGGGTGTCGCTAACGACTGCAAAATGGACAGTAGCTGCCCCGATTGGGTGTAATAAAGTATGAGGATTCTTTTCATTAAAATTTCTCCAACTAAACCGCAAAGTAAAAATTTTTTTGCCGCATTCTTTTGAACCACATCAGGCAGTGTACCTTAATTCCAGCGATCGAATATTTCTGCCTTTGCGAAAGATTGCAGTACACGGCCACTTTTTTCTAGGGCCTGCAATCGATTTTCTACGTATCTAAATCCATTTCGCTAAAATTTTACGTATTTATACGTATTTATTAGGCTCATTTTACTTACTTTTATTACGTAAAAAAACGTAGTTAATTCACATCCCTGTTTTAATGAAAGCAAATAAAATCAACCTTCTGGATTTCAAATCCGTCCCGATGCGTACATTCCACCTTACGTGGATTACCTTCTTCCTCTGTTTCTTCGGCTGGTTTGGTATCGCGCCCCTGATGCCTGTAGTGCGTGAGGATCTCGGACTGACCAAGCAACAAATTGGTAACATCATCATTGCGTCTGTCGCCATTACTATTTTTGCCCGCCTTTTTTTTGGATGGCTGTGCGACAAGATCGGTCCCCGAATTTCCTACACCATTTTGCTATTGATTGGATCGCTGCCAGTGATGTTTATTGGCTTCAGCAACAGCTATGAAACGTTCCTTTTGTTCCGCCTTGCCATTGGGGTGATCGGCGCATCGTTCGTCATAACACAGTATCACACTTCGGTTATGTTCGCGCCGAATGTTGTCGGCACTGCAAATGCCACGACTGCCGGATGGGGGAACATGGGCGGGGGCGTAACCCTGATGGTAATGCCTCTGGTATTCGCAGGTTTTGTAGGAATGGGCTATCTGGCCGAGCAGGCGTGGAGGTTCAGCATGGTGATTCCAGGGGTAGCGTTGTTTGCCATGGGCCTCGTTTATTACTTTTTTACACAGGATACTCCAGACGGCAACGTAATGGACCTGCGCCAAAAAAATCCCGGCTATAACGCAAAAGCAAAAGATTCAAAGGGAAGTTTTCTCAGTGCCAGCAAAGATTATCGGGTGTGGGTTTTATTTATTGCATACGGAGCTTGTTTTGGCATAGAAATCACGATTGACAACATCGCCACGCTGTATTTTGTAGACAACTTTGATCTCGGGCTGAAGGAAGCGGGAATCATTGCCGGGACTTTTGGAATGATGAATATTTTCGCCCGGGCGTTAGGCGGGATCTTCGGCGATAAAGCCGGAAAAAAATGGGGGCTGAAAGGCAGAATCATGATCCTGGGTGTTTTTCTCCTGCTCGAAGGCCTGGGCATCATGTTGTTCTCGACAATGGACGTGCTAAGCTGGGCAATCGTTACGATGTTGTTGTTTGCCCTGTTCCTTAAAATGTCCAATGGCGCAACCTACTCGGTGGTGCCCTTCATCAACCAAAAGGCTATGGGCGCGGTCTCCGGAATTGTAGGCGCGGGCGGCAACGTGGGGGCAGTGCTGGCCGGTTTCCTGTTTACTTCGGAAACCATCTCTTATCGTGACAGCCTTTTCACAATTGGCATTGCCGTAACCATCGTCTCATTTATTTCTCTCGCGCTCAGTTTCTCTAAACACGCAAGCCCTGACACAGCGCAAGGTGACGCTAAACCAACGGTGCGCATTAAAAAGCAACTGGTAGAGGAAGCAATTGCATAACCTGAAATCAAAATGATCTAACCTGAAAAAATAACGCAAACAGCCACCGGCCTCCGGTTACCAGGTAACACGGCCAAAAAAAGTCCCCTTTCAGAACCACGAATTCTTCCAGGGGACAAGCATTTAGTTGTAACACTAAACATCAAAAATATGGATAAGAAAACTTACTCACCAATTTTAGTCTTCCTTTTTTGTCTGTGCCTGACCAGCCAGATTCAGGCACAACTTACCATCTCCGGTCAAATTAGAACAAGAACCGAATACCGCGATGGCCAAGGCACACCGTCCGTGCAGGACACCGTTCCAGCTCTGTTCACATCTCAACGCACGCGTCTTAATTTCGGATATGCGGCACATCGTTTTAAGCTTTATGCCTCCGTCCAGGATGTCAGGGTCTGGGGACAAGACGCTTCGTCGATCAACAGGATCACCAACGACGCCTACGATGGATTTATGCTGCACGAGGCCTGGGGAGAGATAAGCTTGGTGGACACAGGCAAAGTGATCAAAAACTTCTCAATTAAGATCGGACGACAGGAGCTGGTCTATGATGATGTCCGGCTTCTGGGAAACCTAGACTGGCTTCAGCAGGCACGCAGGCATGATGCCGCGCTTCTCAAATTCGATCACAACGGTTGGACTGCTCACCTGGGAGCTGCGTACAACCAGAACGCCGAGCGTAAATCCAATACGATCTATAATGGGGTGCCTGCAGGATACCCGGCAAGCACCAACGGTATGGCTGCCATGTATAAGTCCATGCAATTCCTGTACGTTGCAAAGAAGCTGCACTTTGGAAATGCTTCCTTTCTAGCGTTCAAGGACGACTTCAGCAAATTTCATTTTGCGGATACCGACGTCGAGAAGAAAAACCCCATCTACGAAAAAGGCGTTTGGAGCCGCTTTACTTTAGGAGGCTACGTGGTGGGGACTGCGTTCAGAAAGCTTGCTTTCACCGCCAGTGCCTTTTATCAGGGAGGGAAATACCGGGAAGGAACGTCGTTGGATGAATACTTACTGTCGCTATCCACGATGTATTCGGCGGGACGCAAATTCAGCTTTGGCCCCGGTATCGATATCACGTCCGGCAACAATGGGTCTGACCCTGCAAAAAAATTTCAACGGTTTGATCCACTCTACGGAACTCCGCATAAGTTCTGGGGATACATGGACTATTATTACGTGGCTGATGGCTTCGGAGCCAATGGTTTGGTCAACTACTATGTAAAATCCAAATACAAGCCAAAAGACAACTTAACCCTTTCACTCGATGTTCACGGCTTTGCCTTGCCTGCCGCCGTAACGAATGAGGTAGGCGAAGAACTCGACAAAGCGTTGGGAACAGAGATCGATTTTGTTTTCAACTACGCTATGACCAAGACGATAAGTATAGAAGGCGGATATTCAGCAATGTTCTCCACCTCAACCCTGACATCGCCTAAAGTCAAAAATGTGAAGAATGCAGACACTTCCTCGAACTGGGCGTATCTGATGATCTCCATCAAACCTGAATTTGTTTTCAAACCTTAACACGACCCCATCATGAAAAAAATAAATTTCTCAATAAGATCGATCAAAACGTGGTTCGCTTTATCTCTTTTACTGGTAATGCTCACCTCCGCCGGCCCTTCGCGCACGGATATAAGTGGAAAAGAAGTAATCAAGCTTGGCATTATTCCATTAACGGATTGCGCACCTATCGTAATGGCTAAAGAGCTTGGTCTCTTTGAAAAGTATGGCGTGAACGTTGAAGTTTCCAAGGAGGCATCATGGGCCAATGTGAGGGATAAAATTCTAACCGGTGAACTCGACGGTGCCCATTGCCTCTTTAGTATGCCGTTATCTGTGTATACCGGCGTTGGGGGTAAAGAGGGATCCGAAATGAAAATCGCTATGATCCTTAACAACAACGGCCAGGCTATTACATTATCTAAGGATTTCTGCGGGAAAGTCGGGTTTAAGCAAACAGCTAAGGTGGCGCCCGTTGTAGCAGCTAAATTAAAAGCGGATAAAGAAGTAACGTTTGCCATGACCTTTCCCGGTGGTACGCACGACATCTGGTTGCGTTATTGGCTGGCAGCAGCAAATGTTAGCCAGAAGACCTCAAAAATTATTACGATCCCTCCGCCACAAATGGTGGCCAACATGAAAGTAGGCAACATGGATGGCTTTTGCGTAGGCGAGCCGTGGAACGGCGTGGCAGTGAAACAAGGTATCGGATTTACGGAGATTTCAACACAGGATATATGGGAACATCACCCTGAAAAAGCCCTTGTGGTGAACAAACAATTTAGCGAATCACGGCGCGAAGATCTCAAAAATGTAATGAAAGCGGTTTTGGAGGCTTGTAAATGGCTGGACAACCGCGCGAATCGGAAGAAGGCAGCGGAAATCATCGGCAAGACTCCTTATGTGAACGCACCCGCAGATGTCATCGAAGCCAGGCTTATGGGTGATTATAATTTAGGATGCGATCAGGGAACTGAAATATACACCGACAATTATATGCTGTTTCATCGCGGCGGCGAAACAAATTTTCCAAGGAAGTCGCATGCTATCTGGTTCATGGCGCAATTCATGAGGTTCGACTATCTTAAAGAAGCCCCAGACTATAACGCGATTGCCGACAAATTGATCCTGCAGGATCTCTACAAGGAAGTGGCTGCCAGCATGAAGATCAAAATTCCTGCTGATGACATGAAACCATTTACGCTGGACCTCGACAAAGCGAAATTCGACCCCAATAATCCTGGAGAATATTTGAAGCAGGTAAAAAGCATTAATCAATGACAACATGTTAGTCCCTGTCGAATTACAGGTCAACTTAAAAATATTATAACATGAAAAAGGAAATAACCATAACATCATCGCTGACAAGAGAGTGGGTGAACGGAGGGAACACATCGGCGCCCTCCGCATTAATCACGACGTTGAAGAAAATAGTCTCCGGGCTCGTAAACATATCCTATAACGTGCTTGGTTTTGGCGCCCTGCTTGTTGCGTGGCATTTCGTCAGTTTGATTACAAAGGGTGAACTTCCCGGACCAGTTGCCACGTCAGTGGTTTTTTGGGAACTGATAAGTGACCCTTTCTATGACTACGGACCCAACGACAAGGGAATTGCGCTACAGTTGCTGAGCTCGTTGACCCGCGTGTTTACGGGGTTTTTATTGGGATCGTTTATTGCAATCCCCGTGGGATTATTGATGGGTGCAAATGCCTTTTGCAAAAAAGTATTTTATCCGATCGTTCAGATATTAAAACCAGTTTCACCATTGGCTTGGTTTCCAATCGGACTTGTTGCGTTTCAATCAGCCAGCGATGCCACCATTTTTATCATCGTGATCACCTCGTTATGGCCCACGTTGATTAATACAGCGTTTGGTGTGGCCTCTCTTCCGGACGATCACAAGAATGTATCCAAAGCATTTGGCTTTTCGAAATGGAAATATTTATCAAAAGTTTTGATTCCCTATAGTCTCCCGCACATCATCACCGGATTACGTCTTAGTATCGGCGTAGCATGGTTGGTAATTGTCGCGGGCGAGATGTTATCCGGCGGCATGGGCATCGGCTTTTTTGTTTGGGATAGCTGGAATGCCCTTAGTCTCGAAAAAGTGATTTCAGCGATCCTCATCATAGGCCTCGTTGGTTTGTTGCTCGACAGGGGCTTCTCTTATGTCGAGAAAAGAGTCACGTATTCAATTTAAACAAATTACGTATGAGTTATCTGAAAATAGAAAATATGGAAATAGCCTTCGCATCTGTGAAGGGCAAGTTTGTGGCGGTCAAGGACATCAACCTGGAAGTAGAGAAAGGTCAGATCATCTCTATCATTGGACACTCTGGCTGCGGGAAATCCACTATCATGAATGCTATTGGCGGAATGGTGTTTCCTTCGAAAGGAAAGGTATCCTTAAACGGAAATGAAATCAAAGGCCCGGGGCCTGATCGTGGAATCGTTTTTCAAAATTACTCCCTTCTTCCGTGGCTTACGGTCTATCAGAATATTTTTCAAGCTGTGGATGCAGCAGTAAAAAATAAAAGCAAAGCCGATAAGCATGAATTGTCGGAGAAATATCTAAAAATGGTAAACCTCTGGGAGCACCGTGAAAAGTATCCAAAGCAGATCTCCGGCGGTATGAAACAACGGGTCGCAATAGCCCGCGCCTTTGCCATCGATCCCGAAGTCCTTCTGCTGGATGAACCGTTCGGTGCATTGGATGCCTTGACAAAAGCGTCGCTTCATATCGAACTGCTAAAACTGTGGAATCTAACTCACCGGTCAAAAACGATTATCATGGTTACCCATGATATCGAAGAGGCCGTCTTTTTATCAGATCGGATCGTAGTCATGAATAATGGACCAGCCGCAACAATCCGTGAGATTGAAGAAGTGCACTTACCAAGGCCAAGAAATAAAAAGGATACTGTAAATCTTCCTGAATATAAGGTTATACGCGAACGGCTTTTGAATTTGCTGATTGAAAAAGTCGCTTTGGACGAAGGGGAATTTTATAAGGAAGAGAAAGCAGCGTGAGGCGTTCGGATCTGATGACACCGGCACCGAACGGTTGACAAGTAGCAGTGATAACAATTTGAATTGTGGCAATAAAAAGTGAAGGGAGTTTTAAAACAACATGTTCCTATTGTGGAGTAGGTTGTGGCATTGTTGTAAAAAAGGACAGGAAAAATAATCTGATCGTCGAAGGAGATAACGACCATCCTGCCAACCGCGGAATGTTATGCTCGAAGGGCATGAACCTCCACTATGCTATGCAGGATACCCGTGACAGGTTATTGCATCCTGAGATGCGATGGAGCAGAAACCATCCTTATCAGCGCGTGACCTGGGAATCGGCAATGCAACGCACTGCTGCTGTATTTAAATCCATTATACAAAACCACGGCCCCGATTCTGTGGGGTTTTACGTGTCGGGTCAATGCTTAACGGAGGAATACTATGTCGCCAATAAACTTGTAAAAGGTTTTATCGGAACAAATAACATTGACACGAATTCCAGACTTTGCATGAGCAGTGCCGTTGCTGCGTATGCCAATATGCTGGGCGAAGATTCGGTGCCTGTCTCTTACGAAGACATCGAACTAGCAGATTGCTTCTTGATTGCCGGGGCAAACCCCGCATGGTGTCATCCGATCTTATTTAGGAGAATTGAAGCGCGAAAGCAAAATAATCCCGACGTCAAAATAATTGTAGTCGACCCACGGAAAACGCAAAGCTGTGCTAATGCAGACCTCCACTTGCAGATTACACCGGGAACGGATATTTACGCTTACAATGCGATAGCACGTGTGCTGATTGAGAACGGCGAGGTAGATTACGATTTTATCACCAAACACACTGAGGAGTTCGAAAAATACCGGGACTCAATCTTTAAGGTAACAATTGAAGAAGCTGCACGGCGTTGTGACCTAACCGTCGACCAGATACGACTGGCGGCCAGCTACATCGCCACGTCAAAAGGTTTTCTAACACTGTGGGCAATGGGGCTCAATCAAAGCGTCATCGGTGTAAAGAAAAATTTTGCCTTGATCAGCCTGAATCTGATAACAGGGCAAATTGGAAAGCCGGGAGCAGGCCCATTCTCTTTAACGGGACAGCCAAACGCAATGGGCGGACGAGAGGTAGGCGGACTGGCTACAATGTTGGCTGCGCATCGAAGTATTGCCAATCCCGAACATAGAAAAGAGGTTGCCGAATTTTGGGGAGTTCCACAGGTGTCGGATAAACCAGGCCTGACCGCAACTCAAATGGTCGAAGCCCTCGAGCGCGGCGACCTTAAGGCAGTATGGATTGTCTGCACGAACCCCTTGGTGAGCTTGCCGGATGCCCGGCGCGCGGAAGCTGCGCTAAAAAAAGCAAAGTTTGTAGTGGTACAGGATATTTCTAGGATGTCGGATACGCTGCAGTTTGCAGATGTAATCCTCCCCGCAGCAGGCCATTTCGAAAAAGAAGGAACGATGACTAATTCTGACCGTCGAATCAGTTATCTCAGCAAAATAGTAAATCCTCCAGGCGAAGCATTAGCAGACAGCGAGATCATATGCAGGTTTGCAAAAGCGATGGGCTTTTCCGGATTTGATTATGAAACTCCCGCAGAGATCTACGCTGAACATTGCGCGCTGACAAAAAACACCAACCTCGACATCTCTGGACTTTCGTACGAGCGGCTGAAATCCGAGGGTACTTTTCAATGGCCCGTGCCGTCATCGTTACATCCCGGGACAAAAAGGCTTTTTACAGACCACTCATTTTTCACTCCTTCGAAAAAAGCGCGCTTCTTTCCTCTTGACAATCCTGAAAATGTTTCTGAGCCGGTCAGCAGCAAGTTTCCGTTGATCCTGACAACGGGCCGTATACGCGACCAATGGCACACGATGACGAAAACAGGAAAAGTGAACAAGCTCCGGCAGCATATCGATAAGCCATACCTCGAAATTAATCCGCACGATGCGTACATGCGCGACATAAAAGAAGGGGACGTGGTCGCTGTTGCAAATGAAAGGGGTGAAGTACGCGTTTGTGCCAGGGTTACTCAGGATATAAAACGCGGCGTTGTATTTCTGCCCATGCATTGGGGAAAAATTTTGAACCAGGATTCTGCGCGCGCCAATAATTTGACCAGTACCCTGGTAGATCCAATCTCTAAAGAGCCCGATTTTAAGTTCTCAACAGTTGAAGTTAAAAAATATAAAAAGCCTGTTGAAAAAATTATTGTGGCAGGGGCAGGCGCAGCTTCATACAGATTCTTATGCACGTATCGCGCGTTAAATCCAAATGATGAAATTCAGGTTTTCTCCAAAGAAAAGTATCCATTTTACAATAGAGTTCTCTTGCCTGAGTACGTCAACGATAAATTGTCCTGGGAAAAATTACAAAAATTTCAGGCTGGCGAATTTGAGGCATTGAACGTCAAGTTAAATCTGGAGACGGAAATCACGGAGATCAACCGCGCTGAGAAATATGTTGTCGATAAACATGGGACCCGGCACGGCTACGACAAGCTTATTTTAGCAACCGGTACGCGCGCGCACGTTCCCAAAGACGCGCCCGTAAACCTGCCAGGGATATTTACAATGCGAACCCGCCACGATGCAGATACGCTGAAGAACTTTTTGGAACCCAAGGGACATGTCCTGATTATAGGAGGAGGACTTCTAGGCCTGGAGCTTGCCGCGTCATTAAGTGATATCGACGTCAATGTCTCCATACTTCAATTGGGTAGCCGCCTCATGGAACGGCAGATTGACAATCTTGCAGGGGAACTTCTGATCGACTTCATCGAAGAAAAAAATATAACGGTGTACATGAACGATCAGGTTCAGGTTGTAGAGCCGGCGCATCAAAAAGGAAAGCTGCGCGCCAGGCTTCGAAGCGGAAAAATTCTCCAGGCCGATGCGGTCGTATACGCCGTGGGTACCCGGCCAAACATAGAGTTTGCTGTGGAATCGGGCCTTGATTCGGCATCCGGAATTATAGTGAATGACTACATGCAAACCAGCGATCCCGATATTTTTGCGATCGGAGAAATTGCTGAACACCGTGGAAGAATGATGGGCATTACAGCAGCAGCAGAAAAACAGGCTGACGTTCTGGCCAATTTCATTCATGGTGATTTGCAAAGCCTGTACGACGGAGCTGTTCCGATGAACATTCTTAAACTTTCAGGTTTGGATCTCTGCTCTCTTGGAATTCCCGACGTACCGGTAAATGGCGAAGGCTACGATGAGATATTATTCATCGACAAATCACTTCGGTACTATAAGAAATGCATCATCAAGGATGATCGTCTGGTCGGCGCAATTTTAATTGGCGATAAGAGTGAATTTGCAGAGTTTAAATCGCTAATTGAAAGTAAAATCGAATTGTCGGAGCGGCGAATGCAGCTACTCCGATCCGGTAAAAAAGTGGAGCCGGTACTTGGCAAGCTCGTTTGTTCCTGTAACCAGGTAGGTGAGGGCAATTTGAGCAAACTTATCGATGAAGGTTGTCACACCCTGACGACCTTGTGTCAGCGTTCTGGTGCGGGCCTGGGCTGCGGCAGTTGTAAGCCCGAAATTCAGCAAATAATTAAGGAAAGTTTGGTGAAAGCCTAACAAAAGCTTAAAGCGAAAAGCTTAAAGCAAAAGGCATAGGACCCAACAGCGCGTGATAATTATCTGTAACATTGATTAAAATTGAAAAATTAGCTTTCTGCTTTCTGCTTTATGCTTTAAGCTCGAAGCTTTAGTTTTGTCCTATGGAAATGAAAAAGAAGAGTGACTTGATCCGAGCATTCGTAAAGGGTGGTTTTCTATCACCCGCAGATCTGCTCAGGATCATGGAATTGTCGAAGAACCTGGGGAACAAGTATGTGCTTTTTGGTTCCCGTCAGGATATTATGTTTCCCTTGAATGGAGCCGATGAAAAATCGCTGGAGAAAGCTTTTCGCGCCATCAATATCGAGTACGAACTTGGCAGCGACCAATCGATCTATCAGAATATTGTAAGTTCCTATGCAGTCGTAAATGTTGTCGAAACTACACACTGGGTCAAAGAAGACACTTACAACGTTATTATCGACGGGTTTGAGTACATGCCCCGGCTAAAAATTAACATCGTGGATCCGTTGCAGGGACTTGTTCCACTGTTCACGGGGGAGTTGAATTTTATAGCCTCTAAAGAAGAAAATTATTGGTACCTCTACATTCGCGATCCGCGCAAGGGCCAGGTAATCGAGGCATGGCCAAAACTGATCTATGGACAGGATATACCAAAAATAGCCCGTGAACTTGAAAAGATCTTTCTTGAGCTATTGCCTTTCACTGCGGAGGAGCTTCACATGGTGCTGAAAAATAATTACGTGAGGATCAATTACAAGACGATCCCTGAAAAATTAAAATTTCCCGAAACAACGTTTCCTTATTACGAAGGGCTGAACGCCATGCGCAACAATCAGTACTGGCTGGGTTTGTACTGGAGAAACAATCAGTATGATATCGATTTCATGACCGCCGCCTGCCGTCTATGTCAGGAAACGAACATCAGCAAGATCAATATCATTCCATGGAAGGCTTTTATCATAAAGGGAATAAAATCGTCTGATCGACTTCGCTGGGAAAAGCTGATGGGAAAATTCGGTATCAACGAACGGCACTCTTCTCTCGAATTGAACTGGCACCTTCCGGTGATCGACCCCGAGGCACTCGAGCTAAAGAAGTTTCTCGTCAGAGAGCTCGACCAGCAGGACATCAGTACGCACGGCCTGACCTTTACCATAAAGACCAACCGTGATATGTTCTTATTCACGGCCATCGTAATTGAAAAGAGTTCACTTAAGGAATCAACCCCTGGCGATCACTATAATATTTTATATGCCAAGGATTTCAATCCCAACAACGTTGTGCACCATACTTATGCGAGAAACGTTAAAAAAGAAATGATCCCTTCATTGTTGATCGAGCTGAGCAAACTTTATTTCCGGCAGCTGAATCCCGAGAAAGAACATGTTGGGGAGGTAAAGAAGGAAACCTATGTCAATGGATTTGTAACCAGCT
>DASUTP010000627.1:0-3591 GCA_036374515.1 Chryseolinea sp.
AGGTCGCCAACGACGCCGCCCTCGCGGTTTGGCAGGTTGGACGGGAAGTTATCGGCAAGAAACTGGTAGAAATCGTCCCCGAGATGGCACGACAGCCCTTCCTTGAACTCATGCAGGATGTTTACCGGAATGGTGTTACACGTTACGGCTATCAGGCGCCAGCCTTTTTTATCAGAAAAGATGGAGTGACGGATGAGCGATTTTTTAACTTTATTTACGTTCCTTATGTGGGCGTCAATGAAGCCATCGTTGGCGTCCTTATACTGGCTACAGATGTCACAGAACAGGTCGTTGCGCAGAAACAACTCATTGACAATGAAGAGCGCCTGAGAATTGCAAATGAAATATTGGAGCTGGGCACATGGGAATATGATCCGGCAATGGATGCCATAAAGTGTTCCCAAAAAAGTATTGAACTATTTGGATTTCCAAATCACCAAAGCGTTAACATTACCAACGTTCTGGGTTCCATTAATGAAGAAGACCGGCCGCGTATAATAGCGGCAATTCAAGCGGCACTTAATCCGAATTCACAGGGAAAATTTGATGTTGAGTATGCAATGACCACTGTTACTGACAGCACAGAAAAAGTTTTACGTGCTAACGGTCAGGTATTCTTTGACGGCAGCGGGAAGCCGTATAGGATCATCGGCACTGTTGTCGACATCACAGACCGAAAAAAAGCAGAGGTGGAAATAAAAGCAAGCGAGGCGCGATTCAGGTTGCTCGCTACCAGCATTCCACAAATAGTATGGACGTATGACAGAGAAGGTAATACGACCTATATCAGTGAACAGTTTGAGAAATTCACAGGGCAAGAATTACACAGGTCAAACAAATCGTGGCACAACCTGATTCATCCCGATGACAGGGGAAAAATAGCTTCGAGAGAACAACATTCGATAGAGAGCGGAGAAGGCTGGGAAGACGAGTTCAGGCTGCAAAATATTATTACGGGGCACTACCGGTGGTTTCTTGGAAATCTAAAGCCATTAAAGGATGGAAATGACAACATAATAATGTGGATCGGATCTGCTTCCGATGTACAAAATTTAAAAGAGCAATCGAATTGGCTGGAGCACCAAATCCAGGAGCGAACTCGCGCGCTGAAAGAATTAAATCAATCATTGAAAATCTCAAACGAAGATCTGCAGCAATTTGCCCATGTGGCCAGCCACGATCTTAAAGAGCCTATTCGCAAAATAAAAACATTCAGCAATCGCCTCCATGACGACTATAAGGATATCTTACCTGAAAAGGCCAACAACTTTCTCACGAAGATCCGTAGCGCTACCGACCGCATGTACTCCATGATCGATGGCGTGCTCTCATATTCCACCACGGCGGCAATCAGCCAACCCACCCAGAACCTTGATTTGAACGAAGTTATCAGTCAGATACAAACAGACCTCGAAGTCCCTATTTTTGAAAAGAAAGCCACGTTGGTGTCTGAAGTCCTGCCGTCGGTGGACGGAGCTCCTGTTTTGCTCTATCAATTGTTTTATAACCTGATCAATAACTCTTTGAAATTTTCGAAAAAAGAAGAAGCACCCATCATTACAATCAAATCACAAATGGTATCCATGGAAGGAAAGCCGTTTGTAAAAATTGTTGTAGGCGACAACGGAATAGGCTTCAACCCGGAAGACGCTGAGAGGATTTTCACTACCTTCACCAGACTAAATTCAAAAGACAATTACGAAGGTACCGGACTTGGTCTGGCATTGTGTAAGAAAATTGCTCAACGGCATAGCGGCTTTATTTACGCGCATGGTGAAAAAAATGTCGGCGCACAATTTACTGTTCTACTTCCAATCTGAGAAATGCAGGTGAATAAGTTTTTTTTATTAGCAGACGACGACCGCGACGATGCCGAGTTGTTCAATGAGGCGCTGGCAACAGTTAATCCTTTGATTAAATTTCATCATGTTGAGGATGGTCAGGCCGTATTCCAATTTTTGTCAAACTCGCAAATTGCGAAACCAGATATCATCTTTTTGGATCTTAATATGCCCGCGATGAGCGGATGGCAGTGCCTTGCAAAACTAAAAAATGATACATCTCTCAAGAATATTCCCGTCATTATGTATTCGACATCTTCTAATCCCAGAGAAAAAGAAATTGCTATGGAATTAGGAGCGATCGGCTTTGTAACCAAGCCAACAGATTTTAGAGTGCTCACCAATATCCTTGAAACGATCTCAACAAGCCTAAGCGCCGACCTAAAAAAAATTCTGAAGGAAATTTGATTTTAACGGCTAGGAAAATTTCACAACGACAGGCTTAGCTGATCCGAAGCCTCGCTCTTCCCCGTCTTGCCATCGCTAAAATTAGAGACTGATATGCCCAGTAGCCGAACCCGAACGTTTTCCAGGTCGGTTCCTGCCAAAAGCTTTTTTGCTTCAGCCGCGATGGTGTCTGCATGTTGAGTTCTGTCTGTCAGCGATTGGCTCCGTGTTACCTGCTTGAAGTTATGATATTTTATTTTTAACGTTATCGTTCGACCCTTTAGGCCGTGACGTTGCAAACGTCCTGCAACGAGGAGGGCTAGTTTGTCTAAGGCGTCACACATCTCGTCGGATTCCTTCAGGTCATAGGGAAAAGTGTCCTCGGCCCCCGCAGATTTTGTCTGGCGGGACGGCTGTACCTCACGGTCATCAATCCCACGAACGATCTTATAGAAAAACTTACCAGGCTTACCAAAATGTTTTAATACTTCGGTCTCGCTTAATTTTTTCAGGTCGGCACCGGTATGAAGACCCAGCCGTTTCATCTTTTCCGCTGTTACTTTTCCCACGCCGAAAAATTTTTCCACGGGCAACAATTCCATAAACCGTTCGATTTTCGACGGCCCGATGAATGTGATGCCATCGGGTTTATTCATGTCAGACGCGATCTTTGCCAAAAATTTATTTACTGAAACACCTGCAGAAGCAGTTAGCTGCAATTCATCTTTGATATTTTGCTTGATCATTCTGGCGATGTCCAGTGCAGAACCGATTCCTTGTTTGTCGGTGCTAACGTCCAGAAATGCTTCGTCTAAGGACAGCGGTTCGATCAGATCCGTGTACCGCTTGAATATCTCCCGAATGTGCTGCGAAACTTGTTTATAGACATCAAACCTTGGTCGTACAAAAATGATAGTGGGGCAAAGTTCAACCGCCTTTTTCGAAGACATTGCCGACCGTACCCCGAATTTCCTGGCCTCGTAGCTGGCAGTAGCAACAACGCCTCCCCTTCCCTGCGGCGATCCGCCTACCGCAATCGGCTTACCCCGGTAATCGGGATTATCACGTTGTTCGATGGAGGCGTAAAACGCGTCCATATCAATGTGAATGATTTTGCGCCTTAGCTTATTTTCCTTTGCCATCTTATCCGGAACCTTCCAATACAAATATATATTTCCGACAAAATAATTTTGTTACATTGATTTCATGATTGAACCAAATCGCCTTTAGCGAGAACATCGACACTACTTCGATGTTAACTTGTAAGGCCGTCAAAATATAAAATCCAGCTGTATGAACCGAACTGTCCTGATTCTATTCTTTTCCACGATATCTTTTCTCGTACAGGCACAACGGGCTGAAC
>DASUTP010000628.1:0-14403 GCA_036374515.1 Chryseolinea sp.
TAACTCCCTGGACTGCCGACGAATCACTGTGGTTGCTACCTGCGGTTAGGTCGGTAAGTCTTCCAAGGGCGCATCGCTGACCGCCAGCGGGCGCCGGGGTCCGGCATTGAACGTAGGCGTCGTTTCATATACGCATAATACGTTCAATTAGGCTGAAAACCCGCGGCATGCTTGTTGGATTGTCCAGTCAAGATTAACACTGACAACAATGCTTATAAATTTTTTCCGTGTAGCCATTCGCAACCTGCAGCGTAACCGCGGATATGCTTCCATCAATATCGGAGGCCTTGCCGTCGGAATGGCCGTTGTGATCCTCATTGGAATGTGGATGTTCGACGAGTTGTCGTTTAATAGGAATCACCAAAATTACGATCGCGTCGCGCAGGTTTACATGAATCAGATGGTAAACGGCCAGGTTAAGACGATGACAGAATGCCCCATGCCAACAAGTCACGAGTTGAAGACTACCTACGGAAAATATTTTAAGCGTGTAGTGACAGCGTGGTGGGAAAACAATCACGTGTTACAGGTTGGCGAAAAGAAGATCATGCAGTATGGAACGTTTATAGAGCCCTCGGGCCTGGAGATGTTTAGTTTCAGGATGAAGCTTGGCTCGCTCGCGAGTTTACAGGACCAATCCTCGATTGTCCTTTCCGAATCGGCGGCAAAAGCGTTATTTGGCGAAGAAGATCCCATGAACCAATCTGTGAGGATCAACAATGATTTTGACGTGAAGGTGACTGGTGTATTTGAAGAAATGCCTTACAATTCCCGCTTACATGATATACAATTTCTCGGCAACTGGGATATGTGGGTTGCGCGCAATGCGTGGCTGGAGTCGGATACACATAGCTGGAATAAAACTATCTGCACATTCGTTGAATTGCTCCCCGGAGTTTCTCTAGCAGAAGTGAATAACGCCATCGCCGGCCTGAAAAAGAAAAATATCTCGGCGGACGAGGCAGGTTCCCAAAACCCCGAGCTATTTCTCGAGCCCATGGCGCGATGGCACCTGTACTCGGTCTTCAAAGATGGAAAATCGGTCGGCGGGAGAATTCAGTTCGTCTGGTTCTTTGGTATTATCGGCGCATTTGTTTTATTCCTGGCATGTATCAACTTTATGAACCTGAGCACCGCACAGTCGGAGAGGCGTGCGAAGGAGGTTGGAATCCGTAAGTCGATCGGCTCGATGAGAGCACAGCTTATCCAGCAATTTCTTTCCGAGTCATTCATTGTCGTCGCGTGTGCGTATTGCATAGCCTTAGCGTTGGTTACGGCGTCGTTGCCGCTTTTTAATGAGCTTACCGACAAGCGAATGAACTGGCCATGGGACAGTCTGTACTTTTGGGCAGCCAGTGCGATTTTCATACTATTCACAAGCTTCATCGCGGGAAGTTATCCCGCATTTTATCTCTCTTCGTTTCAGCCCGTAAAGGTCTTGAAAGGAACATTCAGGGCCGGAAGATTTTCTGCTGCCCCACGCAAGGTCCTCGTTATAGTGCAATTCACAGTTTCCATCGCTCTGATCATTGGAACGGTTGTCGTCTGGCAACAGGTCCAGCATGCAAAAGATCGTCCGGTAGGCTATACGCGTGCGGGGCTGATCATGGTGAGAAAGTCAATTGACGAATTCTTTGGCAAAAACATAACTGAGACATTGCGAAATGAGCTCAGCCGTTCATCAGCAGTGGAGGCGATGGCCGAGTCATCAAATCCGGCGACTGAAGTGTGGTTTGGGTCAAGCTCTCTTGACTGGCGCGGGAAAGACCCGAATGTTCAGGTGACCTTCGTCACCATGGCCGTAACGCACGATTTTGGAAAAACTGTTGGCTGGAAATTTATCGATGGACGCGATTTTTCCCGTGAGCATTCCACTGACTCAAGCGGTGTTGTGTTGAATGAAACCGCTGCGCACCTTATGAACTTTGAACAACCTTTGGATGAGGAGATCACATGGGATGGAAAAAAACGCAAGGTGATTGGTGTCATCCAGGATATGATTATGACCTCGCCGTACGAGTCCGTGAAACCTACCGTTTATAAGTTGAGCTATGACGAAGCTTATATGATCACTATGCGCGTCAACCAAGCGATGAGTATGAGTGAAGCGTTGCCAAAGATCGAAAAGGTATTCGAGACGGTTATACCCTCGGCGTTGTTCGACTATAAGTTTGTGGATGAGGAGTACGCCCGCAAGTTTGCCAGCGAGGAACGCGTCGGAAGGCTTGCCAGCGTTTTTGCAGTGCTGGCAATATTCATCAGTTGTATGGGGTTGTTCGGAATGGCTTCGTTTGTGGCGGAACAGCGCAGAAAGGAAATCGGGATTCGTAAGATACTGGGAGCATCCGTTCCCAACTTATGGACTATGCTGTCGCTTGAATTCGTCCAGCTGGTACTGCTGGCTTGCGTGATTGGGATACCGGTAGCGTGGTATTACCTGAATGAATGGTTACAACAATTCACGTATCGGGTGAACGTATCAATTTGGGTAATTCTCTTGTCGGCCGCCGGTGCCCTTACCATCACGATTATTACCGTAAGCTTTCAAACGATCAGGGCGTCGATGGGTGATCCGGTAAAATCACTACGATCGGAATAGGATGCATTTCCCAGTTCGACAGCCATGTTAAACGGTAATGAACAAAAGTTTTCCAAGGGAAATGGAACGGCTCAATTCATTGTACTGTTCCATCGGCCCACTCTATTTTGGGTGATCGATAAAAATCGATTCCCATTGCCTTCCATAGCTTGGCGTGGTTGGCAAGTCGGACTTTATAATCGTCCCAATTTCTTGAGGATGATGGTGTCCATCCGATCTCGGCGACACCGGGCAGGCGCGGAAAGACAAGGTATTCGATGTCGTCCATGTTAACTACTGTTTCTGTCCAAAGCGGTGCTTCCACCCCTATGATCTGGTTGCGCTCAATGCCGGGCACCAGTTTCGCCGGATCCCATCGATACGATGAATCAACCTCGATATAAGCAGCCCAATTTAAGCCGATACGCGATGTGGAATCATACTGCATGTCGAGATAGACTTTCGTAGAAGGTGAAAAAATAATTTTTGCACCTTTCTCGGCAGCCGTCTTGGCGTGTTCACGCGAATGCCAGAATTGAACAATGGCAGTGGAGTCAAGATCGGCTTGTGCAATCTCCTCCCAGCCGATCATAATCTTTCCGTTCGCATTCACGATTTCTTTGAAACGATTCACAAACGTGATGTAGTCAGGCTTTTTAGTTACCGCGGCCTCGTCGCCGCCGACGTGGAAGTAAGGGCCGGGCGTCATCGAAGCGACCTCGCGGATCACGTCATTCACAAACTTAAAGGTCGATTCTTTTTTGAGGCTTAGCGTGCTAAATCCAACCTCGATGCCTATGTGCGGTTGACCTGCCACCGGACGCGGTTTTTCTCCCGCCTCCAGCTTGATCGGCGGGCCGGGCAGAAGTTCATCCGGATAAGAAACCAGTGCTGCATTGATGTGTCCCGGCAGATCGATTTCTGGAACAACGGTAATGAACCGGCTTTGCGCATAAGCGACAATTTCCTTGTATTGCTCCTGTGTGTAAAACCCGCCTTCACCTCCACCGACCTGACTCTGGCCACCGATCGCGGTGAGGTTTGGCCAGGACTTGATCTCGATACGCCAGCCCTGGTCATCACTCAGGTGAAGATGAAGGATGTTGATCTTATAATAACTTAACATGTCGATGTAACGCTTCACGTCCTCCACGGGAAAAAAATGCCGGGCTACATCCAGCATAGAACCACGCCATGCATATTCAGGATAATCGGTTATAGTACCCGTTGCTACTTCCCACTCATTGCCTGCGCTTTTTTCATTTTTATCGGCAATCATCTGGCGGAGTGTCTGGATACCATAGAAAACGCCGGCCGGTTTGTTCGCGATAATTTTGACTTGCTTTTCATTTACCTGCAGTTCATATCCTTCGTCGCCCAATGAAGACGATCCACCTTGCAGGGTAAGCAGGATAGCACCCTCATCTTCTTTCGATGCAACATTCACGGAGAGCCCCGTCATGGCTTTGAGATTTTCAGCGAGATAATTTGCAACATCAGCTAACCCGGCCGAAGATGACTCAGTCACGATTGTGGTATTTTCCGTGAGTATAAAAGCGCTGCCGCCAGCGTTTGCCGAAACTGGCTTTGGAATAACACGGCTAAAGCTAAGCTTGGCCTCCGGTGATGGTGATCTCGAATCGTTACACGCTGCCACCAGGAATATAAGAACGATTAACGCCACACCATTATTAGATGTGCGACTGAACTGACAAAAATCCATAAGTAAAAATGTTTTGGGAGATCGAATGTAAAAAAATTTCTCTCTTAACCATTTACCGTTCTGCAAAACCTTTGCACACACTTTTCGCACACCCACACACATCAAAACGCACACACCCTCGTTAGGATTGGTCAAATCGCACAATCAATACTAAGAATCTTTTCAATCAATTTTTACTGGCGGAAGCCATACGCGCTAAAAGTTCGGACGTCAGTAAGCCGTGCGATAACTTTGGAAAAGTTGGTTGTATTGCATTTATACATGAGCTACATCAACTGAATGTTCTTTTTACCTTGAAACGAAAGAACTAAAAAAATCAAGAGCCAAACCGAAGGGCGCGTATGATTGTGTGTATGAGGTTCACGAAGGGTAGTGTGCAGGGATGCGGGTATGAGTAAATATGCGCCCATCGCATCTTCGGGAGAACAACCCCACATCGGCTCGAAGTTGAAGGTTGTCTTAAACATTAATTTCCACAGTGGTCAGGGACTTTTCCTGAAATGATAATCAGCAAATTTTATAAAATTATTCCAATCAAATACTGTAAGGTTGTGCTTACCTGTCCTATTGTGATAAGCAAGTGATGATTGAATGATGGCGCTGTCTACTGCGGGCGGCTCCTTCGGCAACGCGGATTTTAATCCATATAATGAAAATACAGGCTCTGCATGTTTTAGGGAAAGAAACGTGCCTTTAGGATCAGCCCACAGATCTTCCGATGCGTTGGTAGCATATACTGGGCGTGGTGCGATCAATGCTATCAGCATGTGCTGATCAACCGGCAGCAGGTTTTCTTTGTCATTAAACATTTTGTAATTATTGTTAAACCAGTGCGGGAACGTTGCATTGATGACAGCGATCCGTTCTCCAAATTGACGCCGCGCTAGCGCTGTCCCTGTATTGCCGGAGCAATTTGTGACGCAAATTGCAAACCGCTCATCCTGCGCTGCGGCCCACAGCGATGCTTTACCACCACGCGAATGTCCAACCACCACAACTTTTTTTTGATCGATCACATCGTCGTTCTCAAAATAGTCCATCACCCGGCTGGCGCCCCACGCCCAGCAACCTATCGCGCGCATCCCGTTATCGGCTTCCAACTGTTCCGGATACAATTGTAACACGCCACGGCCAAAGGAATCCTTATTGTCAGGCGCAACGTCATCGACATGGAACGCTGCCATGGCGTAGCCCGCATTAACGACTACTTCTGCCGGCCAGAAATCACTTTTTACGATTCGTGCCGGATCCATATTGTCTTTGCCCCTGTTGTTGATTAAAAGAAAGGCAGGAACTGGCTTTGTAACGTCGTTGGGAATAAACAGGACGAGGTTTATTTTTACAGACTTTTTTTGATTGAAAACTTCTATCAGAACCTCTTTCAGATGGGCCTTTCCTTCCATGCTGGTCCTATTCTCGTTTACAATTGAATACCTGATGCTATCGTATGACTTTGGAATTTCTCCATAAATATTATCCTCGAACAACGAAAGGATTTCGCCTCTTCTTGAGTTCTGCCATTGTTGCTTGTTACGAATCAATTTGCCGCCCGTTGTTTTCAATACATCGGGCAGCACGTATTCCGGGACTTTTGTTTCGTCGTAATTGGGCTGGAATTCCTGCGCTTTCAGGGATGAAAACCAGGTTAGGGAAACAAATGTAATGATCAGCGCTTTCATATATTTTTATTCGTTCGCCACTTTTGCAGGCTGCCAAAAATTAAAAATATAAATAATGATTGCCAGGGGCAATCGAGTGACGTCTGAATTTCTAAATGGCTAACATGTTATTTTCAGTTTAGTCTGAAGTCCAAATGGCGCCCTTGAATAAGTTTCCCAATGCTTGTCAAAATTTAACGAATCATTTCAGTTTATGCGTTAGAGCTTTGCACCTTTAGCAATTAGTCAACACTAAATCACGAGACGCCTACCCGTGATGTGGTTGATAGCTGTGATCGCCGCAAGAAAAAAGCACATTAGCCTCTCGACAGACAGGTTTTGCAAGGCAACGCATGCCAAAAGCCAATCGTGGAGTGACAACCGATCAAGTGGTGTTAAAGATCGAAGCCTTCTTCATCCGTTGGTTTTTCATACTTCAGGTTGCAGCGATTAGGTTTCGGTAAATAAAAGGTCTATATTTGCCAAGCATTTAAGATAAGTGTCTTTCAACACTGTGATTTTTCAGTCAATCCTGTAATTTTTCAGCTTGTTGGTCTTACCCTTCCCTTAATTTAATAATCATTCTTTGTTGAATTGCTTCGAAAGAAAGCAACCCTCCTCCGGATCATTATTGCGTCAGCTAAGCAAAAGGCTTGCTGAATTATAATCTTTTAATTATTACCAAAATGCAAGGAACAGTAAAATTTTTCAATGAAACCAAAGGATTTGGATTCATTAAACCAACCGATTCACAAAACGACATCTTCGTTCATTCTTCAGGACTCATTGATGAGATCCGTGAAAATGATGTTGTTGAATACGATGAAGAGCGTGGAAAGAAAGGCATGAATGCCGTCAACGTGAAACTGGTTGAAAACTAAGACAACACATGTTTTAAGTATAAAGAGCCACTGCAAGGTGGCTTTTTTGTTCTTAACATATCGTAGATCCGAACGGGGCTGTGCACAAGTTTACGCGTATGCGATTTCCCTGGGCTTTGATTTGTCCGATTGGAAGAGATCATTGCCCCGTAAGCCAACCCACATTAATCACTAACACCATGAATTTATTCGTGACAAACATCAGCCGAACAGTCAAGGAAGAAGCGCTCAAAGCACTCTTTTCTGAATTCGGGCAAGTATCTTCCGTTAAAATTATTGGCGACAAATACACCGGTGAATCGAAAGGATTCGGCTTTGTGGATATGGTTGACGAAAAACAGGCACTTGAGGCAATTAGAAAGCTCACAAACGCAGAATTCTTCGGAAGGAAGCTCGTTGTTTCGAAAGCCAGACCAAAGACTGCATATTAAGTTGCAGCTTTAGATTATATTGGACCTGGCGGCTTTGAGGTCTTATTTCTTTTACATATGATGAGATCCGTTATCATCGGGACAGGCTCTTACGTCCCAGACCAAATTGTGAGCAATAAGGTTTTCGAGAACAATCAGTTTTACGAAGCCGATGGTTCTAAGCTTTATAAAAAGAATGGAAGCATCATTGCCAGGTTCTCGGAAATTACGGGGATCAACGAGCGACGATACGCGACTCCGGATCAAAATTGTTCAGACCTCGCCGTTATTAGCGCACAAGCGGCGATCAGATCTTCGCAGATCGACCCTGAAACATTGGATTACATCATCGTCGCGCATAATTTTGGTGATGTGCCGTCGCAATCCAACCGCATTAGTCAGGTGCCTTCTCTTGCTTCGCGGGTCAAAGCAATGCTGGAAATAAAAAATCCCGACTGCGTTGCGTATGATCTCCTCTTTGGCTGTCCTGGTTGGATAGAAGGTGTTATTCAGGCAGATTGTTTTATCAAGTCTGGAATGGCAAAACGTTGTTTGATCATAGGTTCTGAAACCTTATCACGCGTCATTGATCCTCACGATCGTGATTCCATGATATATGCCGACGGCAGCGGCGCAATAGTTCTTGAAGGGTCGGCGTCAGCCTCCGGGGGTATTGTGTCACACAAGACCAGGACCTATGCGACGGAGTCAAATCTCCTGCGAATGGACTCGTCGTACTCTGATTTTACCAACGATCAAAATGACCGGTTTCTTAAAATGAACGGACGAAAGGTCTACGAGTTCGCGCTGACAAATGTTCCTTGCGTTATGAAGGATGTTATTGAAAAAGCGGGTCTCCATTTAACAGACATTAACAAGGTGCTGGTTCACCAAGCAAATGACAAAATGGATCAGGCCATCCTCCAGCGGCTTTTCAAACTATATAATCAGGAAATTGTCCCATGCAACCTTATGCCTATGACAATAGGATGGCTCGGCAATAGTTCAGTCGCTACGGTGCCCACCTTGCTCGATTTAGTTTGCCGGGGCAGGCTGGTTGGTCATGAAATCAATCCCGGTGATTATATCCTGATGGCTTCCGTCGGAGCAGGTATGAACGTCAATGCAGTACTTTATCAGTACTGAACGATAGGCAAAGCAAACTTCTGTATCGGTGAACCCTAACACCGAATAATCCCTTTCCGCAGTAAAAGACGAAAATAGCCTTACCGTTGTGCGGTTATCGGTCCTATTCTGGTGTTTTTTCAGGATTGTGATGGATTGATGTTTCGCCCTGGCAGCCAGAAATCGACTTTCATGGCCGGTCGCGTGCGCGTATCATCCCAAGCTGCAGCAAATCAATTAAATCACGGAGCGCTTGCGTTAAAGGAATTCAAGGCGCTTTTAGATTGTTAACACTAATAAATCAGACATTGGTAGGTTGCCAGTGTTAATAGCTGTACCTTCGCCCGAGCAATTACAATCTTTTAAATTATTGCCAAAATCCCGCTGCGGAGTGAATTTCCCTAACTCCACAATTCGTTGGCATTCTCTTTCAAGGTTCGTTTATTAAAAGGATTAAGTATGGCACAACGAATTATTGACAGAAGCTATGTTGGAGAAGTTCTCCAGCATCTGTACAGCAGCGACCTTAACATCGGCATATCGCTAATTTGTGACGGCGGGTATTTTTACACTGAATCGGTAGAAGGACGTACATCTCTGCAGGGCACAACCGTTGAAGAGGCTGTAACACACCTTGCATCCCGCCTGGCTAAGAAATTTCCGGCTTCAAAATTCGCATCGTGGTGGATGAATAACTTTCGCGAAGAACGTCGTGGATAAATCCCTTGCCGGCTGATCCGGAAAAACGAATTACAGGAAACCCAAGTAAAAAAATATAATGATGCGACAACTTAAAATTACGAAACAGATCACCAACCGTGAAACACAGTCACTGGACAAATATCTCCAGGAGATCGGCAAAGTTGATTTGATATCGTCTGATGAAGAGGTCAATCTGGCGCAAAGAATTCGCCAGGGAGATCACGTAGCACTTGAAAAGCTTACCAAAGCAAATTTAAGGTTTGTAGTTTCGGTGGCGAAGCAGTATCAGAATTATGGGTTAAGTCTCGGTGACCTGATCAACGAAGGAAATCTTGGCCTGATCAAGGCAGCAAAGAGGTTTGATGAGAAGCGTGGTTTCAAGTTCATTTCGTACGCAGTGTGGTGGATCCGTCAATCTATTATGCAAAGTCTCGCGGAACAATCGCGTATTGTAAGATTGCCTTTAAACCGCGTGAGTGGACTTAACAAGATTTTGAAAACATTCTCCATCCTGGAACAGCAATACCAGCGCGAACCAACAGCTGAAGAGCTTGCCGACTCAATCGGTGTATCGGCGCAGGAGATCATGCAAAATCAAAGGCACAACGGGCGACATGTATCCGTAGACGCGCCTTTTCAGGAAGGTGAGGAAAACTCCTTGCTTGATGTGCTCGTTGATGCTGCCGCTGACACGCCGGATTCCAAAATGCTTTCCGATTCTCTGAAAACCGAGATCAGACGCGCGCTTTCAAAATTAACATCGCGGGAAGCCGAGGTCATGATCCTTTATTTTGGGTTGGATGGCCAGGGGCCCTTCACTTTGGAAGAACTTGGCGAAAGACTTGCGCTTACGCGCGAGAGGGTTCGGCAAATAAAAGAAAAAGCGACCCGAAGACTCCGGTGTGGATTAGGCAATAAGTTATTGAAGACGTACCTGTAAAAAATATATACATACGATATTAACTCGGCATCATTCGAATCAATCCGTGTTCACCTTAACATTTTTGAACATAAATGAATTGTCGCTCACTCTCAAAGTTTCTCCGCTTCCAACGGTCACGTTCCTGAGAGTGACTTCCAGCGTTCTGACATATGGAAATTTTTCCTGGTAGGTATCATCCGTTATATCAGGATTGAAGTTCGAGAAAATTGCGGGACCGTCGTAGTCTGGAGGATGGTTGGAGTCATCAATATGAAGCCCGTCTATGGTGATCCGTTCGGGCATGTAACAGGTGTAGCCGAAATCATGCTGGCCGGAATTGGATCCGCCGATCAGGCTGGCGCTGACTGGCTTCCCGCCCGAAGGCACGAACTTACAGTTTCTTATCAATAGCTCTCCCTGCCAGGTACTTCCGTAGTCCGCGCGCAGGTTGATCAAGTGTCTTCCATATATGGTTGTATTTTCCACTGTGAACATCCCGCTACCGATGGCATTTATTCCCTGATGTCCCAGGGTGGAGTTTCGGATCGTAGCGTTGGCAACTCCCATGTGTGCGTCGAACCTCGAAAGGATGCAACTGTCATAGACAAGATTCTTACAGTAATTAGAACCCATTATTCCCCAATACGTGTTGTCGTTGATGTCGTTCGTCTGCCTGCAATTCACGAACGAAACGTTGAGTGCCCGATTGACGGAAATGTCGTACGTGCCCATCAAGACTTTAACTCCTGCCGAGCCAATGGTCTCGTACGTTTTATGCCCGGTCAGGATCGAATTCTGGACGGTAACGAAAGAACAGTCGCTGATGTTAATGAAGCCACCATAAGGCGCGCCATGTTCTCCCTCAGCTTTAACACGGTGTTCGAGTCCATTCACCAGAACATTGGAGCGCCTGATGGCGATCCCTCTGCTATAATACGTATACTTGGATTCGGCTTTGTTCGCGATGGTAGTAAAGCGTCCGCCCGTAAGCGTAAGCAACGACTCGTCTATGGGAAGTGCATGGATGTCCGTGATTTGATCGAAGTCCCAGATAATCGGGGTCTTCGGGTCTATATTGCCGTTTTTGTCAACGATAAAAATATCAGTCTGCGGGGATCCATTATTTTGATTGGGCCCAAAACGGATGTAACGTTTGACGTGTGAATTAGTAACGGTGACAATACAGGTTCCGGAAAACGGGCCATCGATCTTTTTCTGGTTTCTCTTAAGCGAAGATATTCCTTCCGGTTTGTACGGCCGCTGACTTGAACCAACTACGAAGATATGCGTGGTCCGGTCCTCGACGTCCGTATCGTCGATGATAAAGGACGCCGTACCGAAATCGGTGTTCGTCTGGATGAGTACAACGCGTCTTTTCCCCCCAATGTAATAAGTGGCATTTTCGTTTGCTTCCACAGGAAGCGCCTGCTGATTGGCGAACGCATGGGTCGCTGCGATGGCGTCGATGTCATCAGTCTTACCGTCGCCTTTCGCGCCGAAGTCGCTATAACGCACCATGCCGCTGGCTTTAATTCTCCGCGCATCTTTTTTTGAAACATTTACAACCAAGTCCCCCTTCCCGTTGACGCGTAGTTCCGTTTTATTTTTTTTAGAAACTATCACCACATTTCCAAACGGATCATTCGTTTGGCCGTGTACCGTACTGCTGACGGCAGCCAGTGATAAAAAGAATAAAAGTCTGTATTTCATTATCAACGTCTTTATGTCGTCAACTTGGCCACGATCCACATTGTTGTCATGCCACGCTATTCCATTTGCATGCATCAGGGATTGTTTTACTTGCATGAAGCTAAGAACATTTCCAATGGCCTGGAACAGCACTGGAATATTTTCAATGAGTGGTTATGTTAAAGGCCGGCCAGTAGGGAAGGGGACTCACGCGTGCGACTTCATTGGCTTTTAAACAAAAAGCCTCACAACAATGTGAAGCTTTTTTGGATGGATTTTCAATGAGATTTTTGTTTTTTGTTCCTCAGGCATCTGGAATCTCCGGCTCTACTAACTTCGTGAGCTTGTCCAGCGACTCCTGCCAACCCAGGTAACACATCTCTGCCGGAATAGCATCAGGAATCCCGTCCTGCTGAATTTTAATTTCCGTTCCAACAATAGTTTTTCGGAGCGATACGGTGGTGATTATCTCTCCCGGCAGATTGGGGTCGTCGAATTTATCAGAGTACTTGAGGAACTCATTCGCCTTAAACTCCAGGTATGTTCCGCCAAAGGAATGGCTGTTGCCTGTAGAAAAGTTTTCGAATGACATTCTGAAGGAACCGCCTTTCTCTGCTTTCATTTCATGTACGGTGCAAATAAACCCGTATGGAGGTGACCATGTCGCCATTGCGGAGGGCTGTGTAAATGCACGGAACACTTTTTCCGGAGATGCTTTAAGTATTCTGTGTAAGGAAACACTGTTTGACATAAGGATATATATAATTTATTCCTACTCGTATGGCTTTTCGGTTCCGCCCGTTTTTTTTAAGTGATCACTGCTCCACTTTCAACACAACAAAGATGATGAAAAGAGACCTTTAAAGGGTGACTGAATACGACAGTATTGAGGGTGTTTTGCGACCTAAGGGTGAAAAATATGCGGATGTCTCTGGATGACTTACCACACACCTTTGTCGTCTTGAACGACAGAGATGTCACTTTGTAGGTCACGGGTTAAACAGTTTCCACTGTCCCTCCGAAACGACCTCAATGTTGCCGTCGATAACTTTGATAGCCGTCTGATCATCGATGGCGTATGATGGTACAGGTAGCGTGGCGGCTAGCTTTTGCAGGCTGGACAGGGAGTTCTCCGGAAACCACTCATGATCGAGGTGTGGATGCAGGGCAAAATTAACAATCCCAAGCGATTTAGGAGTCTCTGCTGGCAACGTATGGTTGTGAAAAGTCGTTCCATAGCGGGTCATTATCATGCTGCCAGCACTAAGGCCAACGTAAACCGTTTTGCTCAGCAGTGATTGTAAAAGGTCTGAAATTCCCGACTGCTTCATCCAGTGGCAAAGATACTGACAATCGCCACCTCCCACCAGTAGGGCGTCCGTTTCCCTGAGCGTAGGTTCCCAGAGCGCCTGCTTTATGCTTGGCAGTGCGGTGAGTTCCAGGATTCCCAACGACTTCCAACCTAACTCGCAGAACGGGTCGCCTAGTGCTCCGCAAATTACATTTCGTGCTATATCGGAACCGTTGGGAATGGCATATATTGCCGTAGGTATAAAAAGAGCACGCGCCTCCGCAATTGGTTTTTCGAGGAGGTCAACCAGCGCATTCCGAATGCTTTGATTGCTGATGCCGGCGGAAGTCAGAAGAAGCTTCATAAGTATTTTTTAGTATTGACCACGAAGGCATCAGTGGCATTAACATGCGTCCGTGACCCTTTTGCTACTCGATGCAGTGTAGTGAAGACTATATCTTTTTGTTTAATACCACATGAACAGCCCCACCGCCGAAAGCCGTTTGGGTTTCGGTAAATCCCATTTTGAGTAAATCAATTCCCGCGAATAGGTGTTCTCCCGAGCCCAGTAGGATCGGCGCGACAGCAAGATGCATTTCATCGATAAAACCTGCGTCCAAAAACTGACGGATCGTGGATACCCCGCCACCGATGCGTATATCTTTTCCGTTAGCGGCCTCTTTTGCCCGATCGAACGCGGATTTGATTCCGTCTGTAACAAAATGAAACGTGGTTCCACCCTTCATGCTCAAAGGTTCTCTTGCATGGTTAGTCAGCACAAATACAGGAACATGGTAAGGAGGATTTTCACCCCACCAACCTTTCCATTCATTGTCGGGCCATGCCCCGCGAATAGGTCCGAACATGTTACGTCCCATGATCCAGGCACCAACGTTTTCAAATGACTTTTCAGCGAAGTCGTTGTCCACACCTGCCGATCCTTCCCCATTGCCGTATAATTTCTTAAACATTCTCGTGGGGAATAGCCACTCGTGAAGTTCTTCACCGCGCTTGCCCAGCGGCTCGCCTTTGGTTTGATTTGGTCCGGCGCCATAGCCATCCAGTGAAACCGAGAATGCCGCTACTTTGACTTTACTCATAATGCCTCGAAGTTATGTGGGGATTTACGCTATTTGTGCAGGCCGGTATTTGTTGAGTAGTACTCCATTTTTGTAGGTAATGGAACTCTCCAGCTCCAACGGCTTTTGGCCTTTAAAAATCGAAAGCCCGCTGCCAATTGCCACCGGCCTCCGGAAAATATAGTACTCATCAATCAGATTCTGACTGATGAGGGAACTTACAAATGTGGCGCCACCATAGACCATAATATCCTTACCTGGCTGTTTTTTTAACGTGACAACGGCAGTTGCCAAATCTCCGTTTTCGATCTCCGCATTTCTTCCTTTGATAGTCGTCTCCGTGCG
>DASUTP010000629.1:0-3962 GCA_036374515.1 Chryseolinea sp.
ACTGCATGTCCGGGATTTACGGCTTCCAACATCCGAAAGAGTTCCCTGACGAAAGATGGAAGCAAACAAGGCGAATCACCAAGAAACGAGGACGAAATGATGTCTGCTGAGGAGTGTGCGCGACAAATCTACAAAGCTACCGTTAATCGCAAACGATCGATAGTGCTTACCACTCAAGGAAAATTTGCCGTGTTCCTGAACAAATGGTTTCCCGCGCTAGCCGACAGGCTGGTTTATAACGTGATGGCTAAGGAAAGCAACGCGCCGATCTCCCGGTAGCGTCAGGTTTTGCTAAGGAATACGATTTTCGAGTTGTCCGCCTTGTTAACATTTTTGTAGAACTCCACTAATTCCGAATAAGACTCTGGAGGAAATTCTCCCTTGTGCATCTTTATGCGGCGCAGGTACAGCAATTTATTTTGATCTATCTTATAACTGACCTCGTATTCACCGAACCTCGATTTAATGGATATGGACTGCGGTAAAAATTCTGGGTAAATTCCATCCGGGATATGATAGTGGATGGTATCGCTGTCAATATACGCTAGTTGGGTTACGACCTTTGTTTTCCTGGTCTCCATCTTTTCCGGAATATATGTTGAGCGATTCATTAGGTTCGGCGTTATAAAGATTCTTTTCCCGCTGGTGGTTGCCCAGCGTTTTAGCGTGAAATCGGAAGTGACAACAGCTGTTGGGATTTTAGCTTTTCTGTTGGTCATATTAAAGCTCACTACATCAAAAGACGGGATTTGCGTGTTGCTGAGAATCCATTTACGCTGATCGTCGTATTGCTTATTCAACACAAAATTCAAGTTGTCGTTTTCGTATTGAAGTCCGCTGTAGGTGGTCTTGACTTTGGCTTTTGCATCCCCGTTTACTTCCAGGAATACGTCGGCCACCCGGTATTGACTATTTTGTTCGATCGCGTAACGATGTGTATTAACAATTTTACCACCATTTTCCGTGACCATGATCGCTTTCCGGTCGCCCGTAAACGTTCCCTGAAAATTGAAGGGATTTGTTTGATCGGTGCATTCCAACCATAGTGTATCCATACCGTTAGGAACGCCGACAATAATATGGTTGGTTTGGTGACTTGGGAAAGTGACATCAATTTCCGGTGCGTGTTCGCCTGCCATGATCTTGGTGTAATATCCCTTAATGCCGGCTTCCTTCAAAAGCGCGATCATATAGTTTGACAAACCTTTGCAGTCACCATAACCGACCTTGTCAACGACCATCGCTTCAAAGGGTTGAAGCCCTCCGATGCCAAGAGAAATATTGACATAACGAGTTCGATTCTGAAGGAACTCATACAGTGCTTTTACCTTTTGTTCGGTAGTGCCAAGTCCGCTGGTGATTTGCTTTACTTTTTTCTTCGTCTCTTCGCTTATAGCGTCTCTTCCATTGTTAAGGGAAAGTTGCCATTTTCCATAATCCTCCCATGTCTCCATGCTTCCACTGTAGCCATCATACTGGAACTTCCCTGGCGCTGCCACAATTTCAGGGAGAACATCTTCGGGGTCGCTGAGCGGCTCGAATTTGATCGCTGGCAGGTTCTCAAATCTCCAACTGACGGATTCCCTGCCATTATCCAATTGTTCAACTTTCGGGGTCTGGCTTATATTGTAAGTTTTATATCTCGGTGTAAGCGCTTTTGGGTAGATCAGTTGATAAGAAGCTTTTTGAACAGCGACGTTTTCCGTTGGAATGATTGAGGAACCGTTGATATGATACAGGAATTTGTACTCGACATCATATTCGAATTCCACTGTATAGGGATATTCCGACTGGGAGAGATCGATAGATTTTACACGAGTATCGGTATAAAGTGTGCCGCTTTCATACACACCTTGATCAACCACATCATTTCCCTTTACTCTTTTTATAATGGTTCCGTGGGCATTAAATACAGTGCCTTCAAACTTTAAGACCTTCTTTAGTTTGCTATACCACTCGGAGAATTCCGCCAGGCGGTCGCCCTTTGGGTTAAATACTGTTACCACGTAGTGACCATGCAAAGTTGCTCTGTTGTCGGCATTAATAGTGTAGACCATCTCATCCTCCCGGACAACTGCAATAACGTTTTTTTTAAGATTTTCCGGTATTGCGCTGACAGGAAACTTCGGGTCATCCTTTGTAATCCCCAGGAATGGCATCATCAAAATCAATAAACAAAGAGCGGTTTTCATGGCACTTAATTTTTCTTCAATACAATTTGTTCCGCCTGCTTCGAGACAACGCGCGTATAAAATTCCCTCAAGTGAGGATACTCATCCTGAATAAACAGACTTTTGTTGATCTGCAAATGACTCGTAACGTTTATCACGTCGCCTGTGATGACGATATTGTAGACAAATTTGGCCGCATTTTCAGGCAGCATAAAAATCTGCGGCTTTGGCAATTCATCCAGCCTATAGCCCTTGGGGATGATAATTTTGGTCATGTACATTCGTTCATGGGGGCTGCCAAAATCGACGGGGTATTCCCGTTTTTCAGACTTGAATGGATTTTCCACTTCCTGCATCTCGATGAATGGATTCAGATAAATCACGTCGCCGGCGGTGGTTACATGATCATTAATTGTGACCTCATGTGTTTCTTTAAAAGTCTGGTCGATATTCTTCGCGTTTAAAAATTCACTTTTTGATATCTCCCAGGAATGCGTACCAATGACATCCTTGATATAATCGTTTTCGGCTTTCGACAAGAAACTCTTGCGACTGCGGTGAGCGGAGTAACCAACGCGGTCAAAAGATATTTTCCCTTTTAAAATTGCGTCAGCATCCAGCGTAAGCTCTGCCGTAAGAAAGGATTTTGTTTTTAATGGTGTAACTAATTTTGCCCAGCGATAACCTTGTTTCGAAATCACCAAACCGTTTCCGTTCAGGCACCTTTCCGGAATGATACCCACAGGAAGAAGTTTATCGGTCGCGTCCAGGAGAATTTGCTTTCCATTTATTTCGGCTACGCAAATCACGTAATTAAATTGAGATGTCACGGGAATGTTTTCTCTGACAAAACCGTGGTCGCGTGTACTGATCAAGACCGGATGAACTGTAATATTGGCTTTCTCGAGCATTGATGCAACCAGGAAGTTGATTTCAGCGGAAGTTCCCTTTTTTTCGTCAATCACTTTCTTCAAGCTTCCATCAACGGACCTTCTACTGGTTCCGTCCCACGTAACGTTGTCCTTTACATAATTGAGGACCGCGCTGATTTTTTGTTCATCGGAACTCTTGCCGGCGGTAATTTCATCAACTGTTTTTTTAAGAAATCCGTTGGAGGTCACCACCCGTCCGAAGTTTTCACTTTCGAAATATTTCTTATTGATTTCGTCCCAGCTTCCCAGCACCGGTTCGATCGGCTGGTTCGGATATTTGATGTACGCCAGTTCGAAATTGAGTTTGGAAATGTAATCTTTATAAGTTGTGATGAAAGGCTCGGCTTTAAAGGATGGTACGTCTTTCGCGACCCACCTAAACCTTTTCTCGTTAAAGTCAATTTTATCGTTCGAAAAATTAGTTTGGGTGCCACTCCATCCTTCTCCTCCCGTGCGTTCCTTGGTGGTTATGTTTATTGAAGTTCGGACAACATCTTCATCTGATATATTAAGTGGGATGTAGCCCTGCATATATTTATCGTAATTGAAAAATTCTGGTATAGCAGCCCGGTACTCGCTCCAAACGACTGGTATTGTTTCCTGAAATTCCCAGTCCCAGAAATTCATTAGAAAGTCTGAATTGATCTTATAAGTGATTTCGACCACCGAGCCGACTTTTACATTGGGCAAAGCTACTTTTACCAGGTAGAGGTTATCGGAAAATTTCTCTTTGAAGAACCCATCGTTTTTCATTTTCGTCTCCACGATTTTACCGTTCTCAAGATTGTAGGTGACCGCTTTCAATCCTGAGATCGCTTCGTCACTGGTACCCTCGTCATACAATGGAATTTCAAAATCC
>DASUTP010000630.1:0-14101 GCA_036374515.1 Chryseolinea sp.
CTTGTGCATCGGAGCATTTTTGTTGGCATCGACGGGCCTACTGGACGGGAAAAAATGTTCAACACACTGGAAATATGCCAACCTCTTCCGGAGCATGTTCCCGGACGTCGACTTGGTCGATGACCGTATTATTACAGAGGAACAAAGTCTTTTTTCCAGCGGTGGGGCGAATTCATATTGGAACCTGTTGCTCTACCTGCTCGAAAAATATACCGACCGTGAAATTGCCATCGTCGCCTCAAAAGTTTTCGCGGTTGAAATCGATCGAAAGAGCCAATCGCCTTTCATTATGTTCAATGGCCAGAAGACGCATGAAGACGAGCACGTTAAAAAGGCGCAGGAGTTTATTGAAAACAACGTTTCCGATCGAATTTCAGTAGAAGATCTGGCGCTGAAATTTGCCATTGGCAAGCGGAATTTTGAGCGACGCTTTAAAAAGGCCACCAACAATACGCCGGTGGAATACATGCAGCGTGTAAAGATCGAAGCAGCGAAAAAGAGTTTTGAAACCAGCCGCAAAAATGTCAATGAAGTGATGTATGACGTAGGTTATACCGACACCAAAGCTTTCAGAACGGTATTCAAAAAAATTACAGGTCTCTCACCCATTGATTATAGAAATAAATATGGGAAGATAGGAATGGTGGCTTGAGGGGGTAAGAGGTAGGTAGTAAAAAGTGAGAGGTAAGAGGTAAGAGGTAAGAAGTAAAGGGGTGATGATCAGATGTTGTGTGGGCGGAATAATGCGTGTTGCCCCGCGGTGTGAAAATTTCTCCAGACTCGGTTGATTTCACGCTGCAAATCGGCCGCTTCCAGACCACAAAGCGGGTAAAGGTCATTGACAGCATCCCGGCAGGCCCTGACCAGACCATGACTTAGCCTGCTGATCTCGTTAAGGTGTGTCTCACTTATGGCTGCTTTCGAAATTAAGGCCTGCCAGGCCACGTCGGTCTTGCTATAAAAACTGGACCTTATCTCATCCAGGGTGGCGCGGTAGTCCTGCAGCTTTCCCATAGAGACTTCAGTCAAAGAATTTTCCCGGCTCGAAAACACACTGGCACATAGATCGAAAAACCTGTGAGTCATACCCGACAGATTTACCGCTAGCGTAGTTTCTGCAAGTTGCAAAAAGGGGAATTGGAAAATCGGTGCGTCAATGGTTGCGTGCTCTCCTTTAATGATAAAGCTTCTGTCGAAGGGGACAGAAACATTTCTTACGTCAAATGAATGACTGCCCGTTGCAATCATGCCCATGGCACTCCACGTGGAATACAGGGTGACTTCACTTCTCTCCAATACAAATGAGCGTATGACAGGGGTTCCGTCATCATGATACATTAAAGCGCCATTCTCCTTTACATGGCAATTCATGGTAAAGACGGTGGCGATAGCCGATCCCGTCGCATATTTCCAGCTCCCTTGAATTTCAAAACCCTTTAAAGTCCTGCTGGCTGTGCCTGTAACGGCGCCACTACCCGCAAAGCAAACATTCTCAGTCCGCAGAATGCTCTTCGCCACTTCCTCCTCCATAAAACCGATAAACCAGGCTGCGCCGCTGCACAGGGTAACAACCCAAGCGGTACTGCCATCGGTCCAGCCCAAGGCTTCCTCTATTCGCAATATTTCGGGAAGCGAAAGACCTAATCCTCCGTATTCTTTGGGCACGTACATGTTAAGCCAGCGTTGATCATGGATTATCTTCAACTGCGTTGCTGTAAGGTTGCTTATTCTTTCTGCCGCAAACGCTTCTTTCCGAAGTTCTTCAGTAATTGCCTCAGGCAGAAATTCAGACGGGTGTTTTATAGTCATTTCTTTTTAAGATGCGTGCACTTTTTCCCCCGCAAGTTTCTTTCGAGCGATTTTAACCCAATCAAAATATCCCTTGCATGCAACGCCAAACAAAAAAATTGTAAGCAGGCCAAGCATGGGAAGGCCCTTATGGAACAGCAGTGGAATGGCAAATGCGTTGGAGATGTTCAACAGTAACCAGTTCTCTATTTTCCGGCGTGCCAGCAGCCACATCCCTGCCCAACCAGTGCCGCTGACCCAGGCATCCCACGCGGGTACCTCCGAGTCGGTAAAGTAAGTGAGAAACAAAAACAAAATGATCGAGCCGCCGAAACTGATGCTCAGTGTAACGAACCACTCTTTGCGCGTCGAAAACGCTATCTCGACGGGGGCATGGTTTTTCTTACCCGACCAATACCACCATCCATAAACGCTCATCACCAGGTAGTAGGCATGCAAGAGGCACTCCGCGTAGAGCTGCGCGTTAAACAAACTGAAAATAGCAAGACTTACAGAAGCGATCCCAGTTGGGTAAAGCCAGATATTATTTGCTCTTGCAAGCAGCACCTCCGTCACGCCGAGCACCAACACGGCTACCTGGATTGCATCGATATTCCCTAGCTCCTGTCTGAAAAGTTCAAACCACTCATTATATATCTGCATGGACCATTAGTTAAAGCCATGCTCACGGCGTGCACGCAACGAAGCGTTTCTGTGATTTCTCTTCCTACGCTGGTATTATCCAGATCAGGTACATGGAGTTCGCCTCCATTGGGTATGATCTCAGCCCGTATTTCAGCGATCGCCGATGCGACCGACAAGGCACCCCTTGAGCAAGTGCTGCAAAGATACAAGAATTTGTAAAATAATTTCGGCAATCCCATTATCGCAGCGGAAATTTTCATTTGTGCATAATTATATGCCTCCTCTTTTTTATTAGTTACCTTTAAAGATGTACAGCCAGGAGCAACTCGTGTCGTTTGTGCCGCTGGTATTCATTGGGCTTTCCGCCGCCGTAAGCACCAAAGCATTATTTACCGATGCGCCCACCGCATTGAAAATGTTCGCGAGGCTTTGCATCATCACCTTCGCCGTAGAGGTGATGGGCCATCTGATGAAGGATGAAAGCGAAAACTATTGGGTGTACAATTTTTTTCATGTCTTCTATTACACCTACCTCGCCTATATCTTCTATCAGCAGTTATCGGGTGAGTGGATCAAGATCTTGATCGTGGTTTTTATCGTTTCTTTTTTTGCGTTCGCGATATATAACACCCTCTTCGGCCAGGGTTTATTCGCCCTGCAAACCTACACAATGGTAGTGGGTGGTGCTTTTATCTTTTTATTGGCTGGCGTGTATTTTTGGGAACTATTGGTACACGATCGGGGGAGTCTAACGCGCGACCCCTTCTTTTGGCTGAGCCTTGGTCTGATTATATATTTTGGAGGCACGATACCATTCTTGGGAATGTTCAACTACCTCCTTGAAAACTTTTACGAGTTTACTGTCTTCTATCATAGAAACATTTCAAATGCATTTTCTATATTACTTAACATTCTAATTGTAGTTGCATTCTTATGCAAGAAAAACAATCCGAGGTTATCTTGATATTGGTTGGCAGCACAGTTACCATTATCATTCTTATCAGCCTTGTTGTAATTGCACTTTTCATCACTCAGCGGCGAAGATTCAAACATGCGCAGGAGCTGACTGAACTAAAAAACACCTATGAACGAGAGGTACTTAAAACCCAGTTGGAAACACAAACACAGACGTTTGCCATGATTTCACAAGAGCTTCATGATAATGTCGGTACATTAATTTCTATGGGAATAGTTCACTTGAAATCACTGCCCGAAACGCTGGGAGAAGCCGTTGACAGGAATGTGTCGGAAGCAAACAAAACTTTGGACGAAGCCATGAGCATTTTGCGCGATATTTCCCGCAGCATAAATCCCGAGTACATACAAAAATTAGGACTCAGTCAATCCATCCGGAACGAGCTCGACCGGCTCAAGCGGACAAAAATGTTCACAACGAAATATACAACCGAGGGTGAGGAATTTCCCATTGATCCCCAAAAGCAAATGATCATTTTCAGAATTTTTCAGGAAGCGTTGAACAATGTGATCAAACACGCGGAGGCAAGCGAAATTATTGTTTCTTTAAAATTTCTGAATCCCGCCCTTGAGCTTTCTGTGCAGGATAACGGCCGGGGATTTGTCTATCTCTCTGACCAAGGTGGCTACGTGAACCAATCAGGCATTTCGAACATGACAAAACGTGCAAAGCTTATCGGTGCTGCATTAACCATCAACAGCGTAATTGGCCAGGGGACAGAGGTTAAGCTGTCTCATCAGATCTAAAGCCCACATATAACGAACGTTATGATTAAGGTAGGAATTGTTGAAGACGATACACGATATCAGGATCTCCTACGGGTGATCTTATCCAGCAGCGACAAGGCGTCGATTGCTTTTGTGGCCGGAACCTGCAACGATATTATCAGCGATGTGAGAAAATTTGTGCCCGACGTAGTGATCATGGACATCAACCTACCGGGAAAGAGTGGCATTGAAGGTGTAAGCGAAGTAAAAAAACATTTTCCGGAAGTAAAGGTCCTTATGCTGACAGTCTTCGAAGACGAGGATAAAATTTTTTCTGCTATTAAAGCGGGGGCAGATGGTTATTTATTGAAAAAGGATTCTCCTCAGAAAGTCCTTGACTCCCTGCAAGATGTGTTTGATGGCAAATCGTCTATGAATGGCATCATTGCAAGGAAAGTGTTAGAGTACTTCCATAAGAAGCCCGTGGTTAAGAATCCCGATGAGTATAATCTCACAAAGCGCGAGCGTGAAATTCTGGAGCATCTCATGGATGGATTGAGCTACAAGGATATCGCCGATAAGTGTTTCATCTCGACGCAAACCTTAAATTCCCATATTAAAAATATCTATACCAAGCTAGGCGTTCATTCACGAGCCGAGGCTTCCGCAAAATTCCGCAGTACATAAGTATCAATGCTAACTGTTATCAGTGATACGTTCTACCATAAACATGGTAGGTAGGACACCGTCATGCCTTTTTTTACTAAAAACCTGGGATGTTTCTCATCGAATGGTCAGGATACTTTTATACAACCAATTGACCTGAAAAAAAGCATCGCCACAATAAATCCGAATCATTATGGAAACCATGAAATTCGTCGTGCCCCCCATTCTCATTGTTTGCATACTCGTTGAAGCATACTGCAGCGGAAAGGAAAATTATGACAACTATGAGCGAAAAGATACCATAGCAAATCTCAGCATTGCAGTGATAAGCACCATTGGCAATTTGATGATCAAGGGATTCTTTTATTGGGTTTATAATCTTATTCACGAAAGAGCTATTTTCCATTTCGAACAAGGAGTGCTCGCCTGGATCATTCTCTTTTTTCTCACCGACCTGCAATTTTACCTTTTTCACCTTCTGGGCCACAAGTCCAGATTTTTCTGGGCCATGCACGTCATTCACCATTCCTCCCAAAAATTCAACTTAACCACCGCCATTCGAACACCTTTTATCAATTCAAGTTTCCGATTTACCTCTTTGGCCATTTTCATTGTTCTGGGTTTTTCTCCCACGATGGTCATGACGGTCGACGCGCTCGTTCTTACGTATGCATTTTTTCAGCACACCGAGTTCATTAAAAAGCTGGGATGGATTGAACATATTTTCAACACTCCCTCCCACCACCGCGTGCATCATGCCAGCGACGAAAAATACCTGGATAAGAATTTCGGAGGTATTTTAATTCTCTGGGATAAATTGTTCGGTACATTCAAAGAGGAAGAAGAACATCCTGTTTACGGAATTACAAAGCCGCTCACCAAGCCTCATTCCGTAATTCACATACTTACGCATGAATGGGTTGATATCTTCAAGGATATAAGAAAATATCCGCTGGGACTTGACAGCCTGAGGTTGATGTTCGCCAGGCCGGGCTGGAGGCCGTTACCCGTCAAGGAAAAACCCGGCAATTCTGCGATTCATTTCTACGCTAAGGCGGCGTTGTTGATTACAACTCTCATAGTAGTCCCCGTTAAATCGCAGGGTCAAAGCGACGCGAACGATTTGATTGCTATAGGTATTCAGGCCGAGAATAGTCAGGACGACGAAGTAGCGCTTCAATATTACCATCAGGCTTTTCGGAAAGATCCGCGATCGACAAACGCCCTTACCCGCGCCAGTTGGTTGATGAACAGACAAGCCGGACGCGCAAAGAATAAGTATGTCATGTTTATAAAGGCGGACTCTGCGAGACATCTGGCAATGCTGGCGCTACGACACAACAAGCAGGAGACCGATTCACGTTTGGCGTACACCGTTTCATTAGGAATGATATCAAAGGCAAGTAAAAATCCTACGGAGAAATTACGTAACGCCATGCTTATACGCAAGGAGGCAGAACTTATCCTGTCGATAGATTCGTTGTGCGGGCCGGCTCATTATATACTTGCGAAATGGCATTATGAACTGGCAAAATTAACGTGGTTAGAGCGACTCGCATGTAAAACCTTGACTGAGTTTCCAGAGGATATTTCCTTCGAACGGTCGCTCTACCACTACGAAAAAGCAATCCGTCTCCGGCCTGATTATATACTATTTCAATACGGTAAGGCAGCTACCCTGTACCAAAAGGGCGATTTTATTGCAGCCGTTAGCGTGCTGGAACATGCCATAAAGCTTCCATCGGTCGAACCGGACGATCACGTCAGAAAAGCTCAATGCGCAAGTCTATTGACCGAGTCGAAAAAATTTATTCAATAAAGTGTTATGAAAATTCTAATTACTGGTGCTACTGGATATATCGGTCAGCGCGTAATGGCCAGGTTGCTTAACCAAGGACACGAAATTCATGCGCTATGCCGCCGGAAGCCGGAAGGTGAATTATTCAACAACCCGCGTGTTCGTGTCTTCGAAGGGGATATAACGAGCTTCGAATCGGTCAAAGAAGCCGCATCGAACTGCGATCAAACTTATCATCTCGCTGCTTACGCCAGGATATGGGCAAAGCAACCAAAGATATACTTCGAGGTAAATGTAAACGGCACGATGAATGTGCTGGAGGCCGCCTTACAGGCCGGCGTAAAAAAAGTTGTCTTCACTTCAACGGGAAGCACCTATGGAACCAGCGACGGGCAACCCATTTCCGAAACCCGCATCCGGTTGACTGATTTTTTCAATGAATATGAGAGTTCAAAATTCATGGCCGAGGAAAAAGTTCAGGGTTACGTCCGACGGGGTCTACCGGTCGTTACGGTAAATCCGGTACGCGTATACGGCCCGGGTGTGCTATCGGAAAGCAACGCACTCTCCCACCTCATCAAAGCATATATAACGGGTAACTGGCACATCATCCCGGGCAATGGAAACAACATCGGGTCCTACACCTATATCGACAATGTCGTTGAAGGACATATTTTGGCAATGGAACGCGGTGTTAGCGGCGAGCGCTACATTCTGGGCGGCGTCAACGCCGACTTTAACACTTTTTTTTCAACTCTTCAAAAAGTATCCGACCGGTATTTCTACATGTTTAGGGTACCCATGCCGTTAATGCTGGTCTATGGATGGAAGGAGGAAATCTTCGCAAGGTGGTTTGGCTCCGAGCCACAAATCACACGCAAGTGGATAAGAAAATATTACTACGACACCGCGTGCTCAAGCGACAAAGCGGTTGCCTCACTTGGTTATTCCATTACACCGCTTGAAGAAGGCATACAACGGACTTTAACATGGTTGCGCGAAGATCTCAACATTGACTACTAAAACCCATCATTATGATCCAAATTATCGTCATTAGCTCCCTTGCAGCAATTTTGAGCATTGCTGTACAGGTGTCGGTACTGTTTAAAGACAAAGTCATCTTACGACGAGTTTACGCCTCCGTTATACTCATAGTCCCTTGCCTGTTGAGCGTCGGGGGAATCAAGCCCTCGTTTTACGCATTAGTGGCGCCGGAGCATACATTGTCTACCCTGATCTTCAGCGCTATCGTTTCCGCGTTGTCTGTTGTCGTGAACCTTTGGGCTGGGAAACAAATTGAAAATACAAAAGTCAACCCGCAAATAAGGAAGCCGATGTGGACTTTATGTTTGTTTGTCCAGAACGGGATCAGCTGGGTTGTGTACCTTATCGCGTACGAATTTCTATTCAGAGGATATATATTCAATTCCCTCCTGCAGCATACCAGCGTTGGCAACGCCTTTATCGTCTCGATCACATTGTACGCACTGGCGCACCTATTCAAGGGTGAAAAGGAATTCATACTTTCCGTTCCTTTCGGATTTATTCTCTGTTACATAACCCTGCTAACGGAAAATGTTTGGGCGGCCGTCGTTATTCATTCTATACTTGCTATTACGAATGATATTTTCGCCTTCCGCGCCAATCCGTATTTCAGTATGTCATTTCCAGGGTTTAAGCGGTTCCGTTATGAAAAATAACAGTTATGCGTTGGTCACCGGATCTAGTTCCGGAATAGGAAAAGCCATGGCCCATGAATTCGCCAAACGGAAGTTTAACGTTCTGCTGGTAGCACTTCCTGGCCCGGAGATTCACGGCATCGCTGATGATATCAGGCAAAAGTTTAGCATCAAGGTTGATGTGCTGGAAATTGACCTCACTCATCCGAGTAGCGCCCGAAAGATCTTTAATTGGTGTACAGATCACCAATATCGCGTGCAAGTTCTGGTAAACAATGCCGGCTTTGGAAACCTTTGTGCTTTAGCAGACACGGAAGAAGTCTTAATTACCCGCATGCTTGCTTTGAACAATCATGCAATGGTGACCCTAACGCAGTTATTCATTTCACATCTTAAAACATATCAACAATCGTACATCCTCAATGTCGGAAGCCTCGCATCGTTCATTCCCATACCAAACAAAGCCGTTTATGCCGCCAGCAAGAGTTTCGTATACACGTTTTCTGCCGCCTTACGAATTGAATTAAGACACCTTCACATCCATGTCAGCTGTCTGTGCCCAGGCGGAACGATCACCAGTATAGACACAAACGCAAGGGCAAAAGAAATACACAACCCCCTTCGCAATCTGACACAAACATCCGAACAGGTAGCAAGTCACGCGGTAATTAAACTGTTTGAAAAAAAAGAAAAGATAATCCCTGGATGGCATAACAAGGGATTGTATTGCCTTTCCCGGGTTGTACCACTGCACCTGAAGACATGGATTCTGCTCAGGATTTTTGCAATCAAAAAGCACAATCAACTCGTGACAAGTGCCAGGCCCGCACAATCGACTGCTTTTGCTTTAATATTTCGTTAACCAAGAATAATGAGGTATTTTAGTATAACCTCGGATAAATGTGTGCTTGATGAAACTTGTTACAACACTTCGTGAAGGCAGCCTGATTGTGTAGCGAACACCGTGCAGAGTTTTACTGAATACTTAACCCACACTTCCTTTCGTCAATAGCAATGAAATTAGCTTGCGCTATATTGCTCGCATGTTTCACTATCAACCTTCAGGCGCAGACAACAGGTTTGTCCTTATTGCAACGGGTACGTCAGGTGGTTTTTCCAACGAAAGACTCCATCCTAACCCAATCCATCCAAGGCAGGGTTTTTGAAAAGCAAACACAGCAGCCATTGCCCGGCGCGAATGTGATGCTGCTGCACGAAAATATTCCATCGCGCGGCACGATAGCTGACAGCGCTGGAAACTTCTCCTTTGACAAAGTTATTCTTGATCGTTACACGCTGAAGATCTCCTATGTAGGGTACAAGGAGATCGTTTCAACGATTTTAGTGAATGCATCCAGACAATTGATTATAGAAATTCCGATGGAAGTTGCTCCCTTCTATCTTACGGAAGTAAAGATACATTCCCTTGATGAAGTCGCTCCTGTAGGTGCAAATCTTATCAATACAGATGACCTTAACAGACATGCCGGCAACCGTGGCGAAGCGATCCGAAAAGTTGCTGTTCTTCCCGGAATTCAAAATGCCGACGATTCCCGAAATGATATTATCATTCGTGGTAATTCGCCCCAGTCGGTATTGTGGCGCGTAGAAGGGATCAACATTCCCAATCCAAATCACTTTAACATTCCCGGCACCTCGGGCGGTCCGGTGTCGCTTATTAATGACCGGATGTTAGCTGGCTCCGCGTTTTACTCGGGAGCGTTTAATGCCGGATTCGGAAATACAACTTCCGGAATTTTTGATTTGCAGTTTCGAAATGGTTCTTCGCAGGCCAACCATTCCACTTTCCAGCTGGGACTATTGGGCGCCGAAGCTTCCAATGAGGGGCCGTTGTCAAAAGCTCACAAATCTTCCTACCTTTTTTCCATCAGGCAATCCACGATAGCAATATTTGACGCCATGAATATCAACCTTGGAACGGAGGCCATTCCACATTACACCGACGCTTCATTTAAATTGAATTTCCCGTTTGAGGATGGAACGACAGTCTCTTTTTTTGGAATGGGTGGCTACAGTAAAGTAGATATCCTCATCAGCCAGCAGGCGGATCCGACCAAAAATTTGTACGGCGAAAAAGACCGCGACCAGTACTTCAAATCCGCTACCGGAGTTATCGGCGCATCCTTCAAAAAGACTTTTACCGGCTCGAAATTTTTATCAGCAACCCTGGGCCTTTCCTCCGGCAGGGTAGTTTCCCATCATGATTTTGTAAACCCACCCGACATACGACAAGCGCTAAATCGGTATGACAGTGCGCCAGCTGCTTCCTTCCCTCCTATTCTTGACTATCGTTTTCAGGAAACACGCTTATCCGGTACGATAAATTTTACAAAACGGGTTGCCAAAAGAAATCACTTGAAAGTCGGCGTGCTGGCGGATCAGTATTTTCTTGAATATCTCGATAGCAGCCGCATTACGCACATGGGTGACAGCGCGTTTGGAAAGTGGCGAAGGCGCTGGCAAAGCAACAGTCATCCTATACTAGTCCAACCTTTTGCTGAATGGAAATTTGTGGCAAATAGTTTTGATCTGGTGGCCGGTGTGCACGGTCAATATTTTTCCTTGACGAAGAGCTGGTCGCTGGAGCCACGGCTCGGGATCCGGTACTATGTGACTAAAAGTGTAAAACTCAATGGAGGCCTGGGATTGCACAGTCAGGTTCAACAGCCCTATTTATATTTTTACGGCGGGGAAAATGATGAACAGAAAAGACCGATACCGCTGAACAAGAATATGGGCATGACGCGTGGGGTCAACACCGTCGCTGGTATAGAGAAGTTTTTCGGAGCCGATACCACCGGGACGCGCATAAAATTGGAAATGTACTATCAATACCTCTATAATGTGCCGGTTGAAAAAGAAAGAAGCTCATTCTCGCTGATCAATACCGGTGCCGACTTCACAAGATTAACACCCAACAGATTAGTCAACAATGGTTCAGCGCTCAACTATGGCGTTGAAGTGACTGTGGAACGACCCTTCGCCAAGGGATATTTGTTTCTTTTTACCGGTTCCCTATTTCAATCAAAGTATAAAGGAAGCGATAAGATCCTGAGAAACTCAGACTTCAATGGTCATTATATCGCCAACCTGTTGTTCACCCGGGAATGGACATTAAAAAAGCAAAACCTATTCTCCGTCGGCACAAAGTTCGTGAGCACCGGTGGGCGTTGGTATGGCCCGCCCGACTACGAAAAGTCCAAGGAGGAACAACAGGTCGTGTATTTAAGCGACACGAAAAACACGTGGCAATTTCCCGCATATTTCAGGGTCGATCTCCGGGTAAGTTATAAAATAAACTTGCCCAGCATTACGCATGAAGTGGCCGTCGACGTCATCAACCTGTTCAACAGAAAAAATGTTCTCAAGGAGACTTATCTCCCCGGCGAGACGCAAAACGACGGCAATATTATTACCGAATATCAGCTTGGTACACTACCCTTCTTTTATTATCGGATAACGATTTAGGCCTACGGTTTGCCCGGGTTCTCCCTCTTACCAAACTTGCCTCCAAAAAAGTCGCCCTTGTTCCAGGAGGGTCTTGAAGCGTCATTGGCCGTAAAAAGGCCGATCAAAAAATTTACTTTTGCATGTGTTGCAGCACCCCCAAAATCAAAAACCTGGGTCATGTCGTCCTGCGGTGTATGATAAGTTGTGCTTCGCCATGCCAGATCGGATTTGGACCGGTCAATGGTATCAGAAGCTAAAGTCTTAAATCCACTCTTGATAAAGAGCGCCGGAATGCCTCTCTTGACAAAACTGAAATGATCGCTTCGGATAAAAATAACCTGGTCTGGAAACGGGTCCGGACTTATTTGCAAGTTCAAAACCTTCGTTGCTTCCGCCACGCCATTCGAGAGAGTCGAATGTTGCGCTCCATATGGAACGATATCAAGAACGGGATGAAAAAAGAACGGCATGTCAATGGTGAGATTTGCCACAATATCGCCGCCAACGGTAGGGTTATTCGCGAAATAGTCGGAGCCGAGAAGTCCAGACTCTTCGCCCGTAACCACAACGATTGCGATGGAGCGCTTCGGAGCAACCGGCAAGCTCGTGAATGCACGGCCGATCTCCAGCAAAATGGCAACGCCTGACGCATTATCGTGGGCACCGTTGTAAATAGAGTCGCCCTTTACAGCATTTCCAATCCCAAAGTGATCAAGATGGGCCACGTAGACGATGAATTCATTCTTGAGGTTCGGGTCGCTGCCTGGAATGACGCCAATAAGATTTGAGCTTTCAACAGTACTGTGTTTCGTGGTTGCCTTTGATTGCGCCTCTATATTCAATGCAAAAGACTGCGGCTTGCCGGATTTAACCTTGTTAAAGACATCCTGCAATTTTTTTCCCGAGCGGCTAAACAATATTTCATGATGTTCGGGATTTACCGACGCAATAACCTTCAATTCTTCAAAGGAATTGTGTGCTTGACCCTGAGCATCTACCCATTTTAATGTACCCTGGGCATTCCGGCGGACGATGGCCGCCCAGGAAGTTCGCCGGCTCATATTTAGCGTGACCACACCGACGGCGCCACGGTTTACCGCTTCCTGATATTTCGTATTCGGCGAGCTGAAATAGGCGCGTTCATTGTTGCCAAAATTATCAGGCGCCTGATCGAATAGAACAACGATTTTTCCCCGCACATCAATCCCTTTGTAGTCATCATAACCCAACGCTGGCGCAGAAACACCAAAACCTGCAAATATCAACGGAGCAGCTACCACAGACTGCCCACTTGCCATGTAAGGAGTAAAAACAAATTCATTTCCGTAAGTCCAGGCCGGAGCTTTTACATTAGTCAACACAAATTCGCTCGCGCTTTTGTCGATGATCCCTTTTTTTAACACCACGCGTTGGGTATATGCATTGTTCTCGCCGCCGGGTTTCAAGCCAAGATCTTTAAACCGCGTCTCAACATATTGTGAGGCTATGGCAAAGCCCCGGGTACCAGGCTGCCTTCCTTCTAAAAGATCGTGGGCAAGAAAACTCATCGTTGCCTCAATCGCGTCAGGGCTAACGGATTGAAGCGATTTTTCTACCTCTTCGGAAATCTGGCAGAATCCACAGGTAGAAACCACCACACAAAAAATCACGCAAAGCTTACCGGTCATAAAGTCATCTGATATTTTTAAAATATACTGATATTTGTCCCAACTTACCAAATGGTTGCAATGGTCGAAGCACGGTTTTAATATGGGGACCGGCTATCAGCGTCAAGCTCAAGCTTTTGAAAGTAAAGTAACGTCTCCATCAATTCCGGTTTATGCTTTAGGGTCAATCGCCGTTTTTTAACAAAGGATTTTATTTGACGCCAATGAGATCCCGTAAACTTTTTCAACACATTTCCATCAAAAAATGGATTAACCTGGGACATCTTTGCTTCACCCTGCCCGGACGAATATACCGGCCCTAACCACAGCAATCTTCCTTGACCGTCCTCCGGTGCGAGGAATATTTTTTCAACTTGGTCATATTCAATTTTTCCGGTATGGCCACCGCTATCACGGGCGCGCGGGTGCGCGGGCAGAACTGCATATTTTCGCGATAACACGATGAATTTTTTTGTCAGGAGCACAACCTCGTACAACGCCGGACCTTGAATCGTGTTGGCATCCTCTTCGACATCCCAGCTACAAAATTTCCTGGTTTTGGAAGTTATAGCATCTTGGTACTCCATCGACAAGAGGCGACCTTCCGCAATCGTTGACCCTTCTCCAACAGCTGCGTCTTTGCGGAACTTTATGGACCTGAATTTCTCATCATGGAAGACATAGCCTTTCCAGGTCGTCTGATCCTTAAAGGTGAGAACACCAGA
>DASUTP010000631.1:0-5483 GCA_036374515.1 Chryseolinea sp.
TATTGATCAAGTAGCAATTGTGACGGGCGCGGGCCAGGGCATTGGACTGGAAATATGCAGACAGCTGGTGCGTGGTGGCGCACGCGTTATCTTGAATGATATCGATGAGATCTTATCTTCGAAAGCGGCGAACACCATCACCAGTGATAAAGGAATTTGTGTTCCCTTTGCAGGCGACGCCTCCGATATAGGATTTATTCAGCGCCTTGTTCTCGAAGCTGTTAAACGTTTTGGAAAGCTCGATATCGCAATTGCAAACGCAGGCATTACCCTCTTTGGAAGTTTTTTTGAGTACAGCCCGGAAGATTTCTACAAAGTGTTAAAGCTAAATTTGGGAGGGAGTTTTTTTCTCGCACAAGCCGCCTCCATAGAAATGAAAAAGCACGGATCTGCGGGCCGGATATTGCTGATGTCGTCTGTGACCGGACACCAGGCGCATAAAAATCTGGCAGCTTATGGTATGACGAAAGCGGCTCTTGAAATGTTGGCCAAGACTCTCGTTTTGGAATTATCCCCTCATAAGATCACAATCAATGCAATTGCTCCAGGGGCCACGTTAACGGAGCGAACAGCCAGCGATCCGACGTATGAAGCTACATGGTCGAGGATAACGCCGACCGGCAGACCGGCTACAGTGGAAGATATTGCGCACGCTGCACTTTTTTTAGTATCTCCTCAGGCAGGCCATATTACCGGTCAATCATTGATAGTGGATGGCGGCTGGACTAGCACAAGTCCGTCACCCTACTGAGTCTACTCAGCAAAATCGTTCAACAAGTTGATAATATCCTGCTGGTGCGCGACAGAATACCGCGCCACCGAATGGCCGGGACCAACTTTAATGGTCAGCGCTTTATCTGCCAAGGACCTGAACATATCTTCATCCGTTTTGTCATCACCGACCACGAGAACAAAATCACTATTGCTTTCATCGATGATCTTTTTTGCCGCGACGCCTTTGTCAATACCCGCAACCCTGATTTCGATAACTTTATTTCCGTCGATAACTTGCAGCTGTCCGTTTCTTATCAGGTGAAAAAGATTATCGAGGAGTTCTCTTGACCGTGTAAACCCAAGCTCGGGCTCCACATTTCGATAGTGCCATGCAAGCGTATGATTCTTTTCTTCAATAAACGACCGCGGACTGCGTTTTACGAACATCTCCAACGTAGGGCGTACTACACGTTTCCAGCTTTGGTCGATTTCTTTTTCTTGAGTCCATTCTTTTTGTATTCGTTTGATCGCCGCACCGTGTTCCGCCACGAGATTTACCGGCACATTTTGAAACCATTCTTCCAATATCGTTGCATCCCGCCCACTTATAATAGTAAGGTTTGTTTTCGCGTCGGAGCCTAAATGGGCCAGTAGTTTAAGCAAATTCTTGTCGGGCATCGCCTCTCGCGGATGTCGGGCAAACGGAACTAACGTCCCGTCGTAGTCGAGCAGTAAATTTCTACTTTGGGCCTGTCTGAAATTTTGAACGATTTCCCTTCTTATCGAAGACGTAATATACTTTCTTTGCTCAGAACGCTGCTGGTTTTTTACATCGGAAAGCTGCTGCAGAAAATCGTGAACCCAACTTACCACATCATATGTCCGGAGCCTTTTCTGCATTAGCCCCAGCTTGTGCAATTGTTCCGGGATCGGCATAACCAATGCCTGCTGAATTGCATTGGCCACCTCATTTGCGTCCAGGGGATTTACCTGCAACGCTTCCCCTAGTTCATTTGCGGCCCCAGCCAGTTCGCTCAATATCAGAACGCCGCGGTCGACGGAGCAAGCAACGTACTCTTTGGCCACCAGATTCATTCCGTCACGCAACGGTGTAATTAAGCCCACGTCCGAGGATTGATACAAGGCGCACAGTTCATCGAAATCAATTTGACTATAGCGATAAATTATCGGCTGCCACGAAAGCGTTGAATATTTTCCATTGAGTCGGCCTACCTGTTCCTCGATCAACTTTCTACGTTCATTATATTTTGAAATAATCTGCCGGGAAGGAACTACAACCAATATAAATACGACTTTCTCAAGCCATTCGGGATGCATTTGTAAAAACTCTTCATAACCCGAAAGCCTGTGTGTAACGCCTTTGGTATAATCGAGACGGTCAACGGAGAAGATTATTTTCTTATCTGGGAAATTCTTGACGATTGAATTTTTGGCTTCCGTCACCTCGATTCGTTCGCCGGATGAATTAAATCGTTTAAAATCGATGCCGAGGGGAAACAGATCCGTTTTTACCAGTCGATTTTCAAATGCAATTACCCTGTACTGATGGTCGTATCCCATCACCATCCGCACGGTCTTTAGAAAATGCTGAACATACTCGTGCGTATGAAACCCGATCAGGTCCGCCCCGAGTAGTCCACGAATGATTTTTTCTTTCCAAGGTCGGTGCAGCAGCCTGAAGATCTCGAACGAAGGAAAAGGAATGTGCAGGAAAAAGCCAATTTTTGCGTCTGGTATTTTTTCTCGGATCAGTCCAGGCAACAGGAAAAGCTGATAATCATGAATCCAGATGGTGTCTCCCGGTTTGATGATTTTCAACAAGTGTTCCGCAAAAATCTGGTTAGCCTTTTCATAACTTTCAAAAAAGTCCTGGTCGTAAACGACATAAGAAGGAAAATAGTGAAACAAAGGCCAAATAGTTGCATTACAAAATCCGTTGTAATACTTGTTATAGATCTTTTGATCTATAAAGATCGGTTCGATTTTAAAATCCTTAGAAGGTTCCTCAACTTTTAGCCAACGTTTTTCGGGAAAATCGGCTGCTCCCAGCCAAAGTTTCTCATCAAACGATTCCTTGGACTCCTGCTCGAAATAATTTTTCAACGCCGTAACCAGGCCGCCATCGCTTTGCTTTACGGAAACCTTTCCGTTTTTCTCAACCAATTGCACGGGCAGGCGATTCGAAACGAGTATTAGCCGTAAAGAGGAGGTTTCTTCCGTATTTGAGGGACTTTCTGGGTTCATGCCTTATTAATAGACAACGGAACCCTATCAAATGTTCAAGTGCAAAGGGTTCCATTGCCGAAGCACGCGCATTTATCTGTGGTAAAAAAGATTTTTTGCATAAAGTAAAATCTATTTTACATTTGCAATCCCAAATGCAGACCTTTAGCGGTTTGGAGCCTATCTACCTCTTTTGGAAAAATAGGCGATTGTAGTAAAATCGGGAGCTTAGCTCAGCTGGTTCAGAGCATCTGCCTTACAAGCAGAGGGTCGGGGGTTCGAACCCCTCAGCTCCCACCAAAGCCTCAGAAAACTGAGGCTTTTTTATTCGCCCATTGGAAGTTCCCCCATGCATGATGGTAGCCTTTATTCCTTATTAATGACTGATAAAACTCCACGCGAACAAGGATATTTTTTCCCTGCCGAATTTGCGAAGCATGATGCGACCTGGCTTAGCTGGCCGCATAAAGAAGCCTCGTGGCCCGGAAAAATAAAAACAATTTATCCCGTTTATGCGCAGTTTATAAGACACCTGGCAGAAGGCGAAGCGGTAAACGTCAACGTGTGCGACGATGCCATGAAAGATGACGCGCTTCGTTATCTCCGTGAAGCCAACGCCGATCTCAACCGGGTCAACTTTTTTAACCACCCCACCAACGACGCTTGGTGCAGAGACCATGGCCCAGCATTCCTCGTTAATCTAAAAGCCGACCAGAAAAAGATGATCGTCGATTGGGGATACAACGCCTGGGGTGGAAAATATCCGCCTTTCGATCTCGACGACAATATCCCAACGCTCATTGCAAAGCACTACAACATTCCTGTGGTATATCCCGGTATTGTAATGGAGGGAGGATCAGTAGATTTTAACGGTAAGGGTACCGTCCTCACCACCAGGTCCTGCTTATTGAACCCTAACCGTAATCCACACCTCGGCCAGGACCAGATTGAGCAATATCTGTACAACTATTATGGCGTGGAGAACATTCTCTGGCTCGGCGATGGTATTCTTGGCGACGATACCGACGGACATATTGACGACCTTACGCGTTTTGTCAATGAGACTACGGTTGTGACGGTGGTGGAAGAAAAAAAGTCAGATGAAAACTACGCGGTCCTGCAAGAGAATGTAAAGTCATTAAATAAGCTCAGGCTTGAAAACGGCAGACCATTGAACGTTGTGGAGTTGCCAATGCCTGGTGCCGTGATTTACGACGATATGCGCTTGCCGGCCTCATACGCGAATTTCTATATCGCCAACAACTATGTTATTGTTCCCACATTCAGGGACGCAAACGACGAACGCGCGTTGCAGATTCTTCAATCTTGTTTCAGCGATCGGAAAGTCGTTGGCCTCGATTCGCTAGACATTATCTGGGGCCTCGGGTCGTTTCATTGTCTCAGCCAGCAGGAGCCTTCAGCATAGTCTGCTTCGGCGGATTAAAACCGGTGTACTGTCAGGGGTGTAACACAGTATTTCAGGGGCATGTCCAATGGATTGATATCATCGATCTCCGAAATGGGCTCATAAAAACAAAGGCCTACGGGTAAACAGGATGGCTTGCACGTTGCAAGGAATTTATCATAAAATCCTTTCCCGTATCCAACACGATGGCCCCGTTTATCGGCAATCAGCATCGGTACCAGCACCATATCAATGTCGGTAGTGTTTGTTCGCTCACCATACTCAGGTTCTGGGATACCCCAGGCGTTGGGCTTTAATTGATCCGAACCCTCATAATAATAATTCTCTATTTCCACCGTCTGCACATTAATTTTAGGAACGGATATTTTGAGGGCCGGGTACTGCTCCATCGCCTGATCAATGATCATCCGGGTATTCGGTTCCCGAGTATTTTCCATTGGAATAAAAGAATGTAGAACTTTAATTTTCTGAAGATTCATCTGATCGAAGAAATTTTCACAAATATCAAAGTTGTATTGCGCAAATTCGTCATCACTCAGCGAGAGACGCTCATTGAGGTAGTATTTCCGGAGCTCTGCTTTGGTCATGCCATGGATTTAAACACCGAGTCGTTACGTTGTGTAACGCAAAATATAAAACTGAAAATCAAATGGATCTAAGTAATCCAGCAACTTTTGTAAAAAATGTGGATCCTGCTGATAAAAGTTTAAGAAATTATCGGTGCGCTCCTGCAGGTTTTCGTTTGGGAATAATGCATCCTTAACGTTTTCAATCTGCCTGAATTTATCCGCGTGAAGTCTCTTTTCCGCGCGTACGAGGTTTCGTTCAATTTTTTCAAGACTGTTTAATGTTCGCTGGCCCTCAGCAGCAACAAACGGTGCAAGCGATTTATCCAGTGACGATGCACGTTCCCGAAGCTGGTCGAAAATCTGACTCACCTGCTCGCGCTCTGCTCCCACTGTGAGATTGCGTAAAGAATTCTTTAACACCCAATGATTGAAAAGATAGTTTTTCTCTTCGAAGAGGTCTTTCAGCTCAAGACCGGTTTTTAAAAATTTCCGATTGATTTCATGTCCGACGATCAGTCCGAAATTCCGGG
>DASUTP010000632.1:0-5837 GCA_036374515.1 Chryseolinea sp.
CCATTGCCACAAATATCGGTCGGGGTATCGGCGTGTTATTTCAATTATATCATTTGTTCAGGGGGAAGAGCGTAATAAAACTTCATGCCGCGAATTCGGCTGTGCTCTGGGATATCATCTGGCGGTTGATAAAAGTTTCTGCAGGAGGAACAGGCCAATTCCTGATAGGATCGGCCAGCTGGATATTCCTGGTCCGCATACTTTCAGATTTTGGAAGCACTGCTGTAGCGGGTTACACCATTGCCATCCGTGTAATTGTGTTTGCAATCTTGCCCGCGTGGGGAATGGCAAATGCCGCCGCTACATTGGTGGGGCAGAACCTTGGAGCGGGTCACCCTGACAGGGCAGAAAAATCGGTTTGGCGGACGGCTTTCTTCAATATGGTGTTCCTGGCGGTCGTAACGTTGTTGTTCTTTACTCTGGCGCCCCATATCATCAGCCTCTTTACGACCGACGAACGTGTGTTGAAAAATGGAATTCAATGTCTGCAGATAGTATCTGTGGGATACATCTTTTACGCGTATGGTATGGTCGTTGGACAGTCGTTTAACGGGGCCGGCGACACCCGGACACCGACATTGATAAGCTTTTTTGGGTTTTGGATTTTTCAGATCCCACTGGCTTATGCACTTGCAAACTGGTTCGATGCTGGAACGACTGGGGTGTTTTCTGCAATACCCGTTGCGGAATCGTTGATGGCTGTCGCGTCAATCGTGATATTCAGGCAAGGCAAGTGGAAAGCTGTGAAGATTTGAAGTAGTACGTGGTGAGGTAATCGGTGGTCAACTGCCGCCGGTTACCGATGTCAAAAATAAAAGGGGCACGGTAGCCATCGGTAAACCGGACAAATACTCCAGACCGACACCGGTGTCAACGACGCAACTGCGCGATTACCTGATCAGCGATTACAAATACCACTTTAAGCGATCCAACACGTTTGGAACCGCATTCACACCTTAGTTGCTCCAGTCCCACCGTCATCACGTTTCTTAAAGGCAGCTTTGAAGGCGTTTCCCAGTTCATCGCTGGCTTTCTTCAGACTATCCTCGACTTCTTTCCAGCGTTCGTTGTTTTCGGACTCTTTCTTTATCTTTTCTGCCGTTACTTTAAGCTCTTCGAATTTTTCTTTGAACTCCCGTTGAAGCTTTTCGCTCGCTTCATTCAGATCCAACATAAAATCATCTACTCTTTTGCCGAAGTTCTTGAATTTTTTTTCGTTTCGACCTTCATTACTGGTTTCCATAGTTCTAATATTTTGAATGAATTTAGTATTCTCCTTAACCTTCAAAAAGTATTCCCGGATATATTTAAACCGAATAACCTTCCACAAAGTTTGGGTGGAGACACTGCTCCTGCACATTCATGTCACAGGAGCCGGACAATGTGTCGCGAAGCGGAAGGATGGATTTGAGATAAGCGACCAAAATAAGCGTTCGAGGGAGTTGTACAGCCGCCTCAATTATCTATTTTTGGTCAATCAATAACAATATCAACGTTGAAACGGGTACGAAAAATTTTGCCACTTCTTTTTGTCATGCTGATGTTGGTTTCGTGTGCGTCTCATCATCCGCACAAGCACAAGAAAATTAAGCCTGGGAAGCCCATGCCTTGTCCGTTAAAAGATTGCTGATGAATCTTCGAAAAATCGTTATAGCAATTGACGGCTATTCAGCATGTGGCAAAAGCAGTACGGCCAAGCTAGTTGCAAATGTGCTTGGATTCCGATACATCGATACGGGCGCCATGTACCGCGCAGTCACATTGTATTTCATGGAACATCATGTGGCCCTCACCAACCCTAAGGAAATCGCCCGATCCCTTCAGCAGATTAATATATCCTTGAAAGTAAACTCAAAAAATACTACTGAGACTTTTTTAAACGGACTCAATGTTGAGAAGCCGATCCGGAGCATGCGCATATCGGAACGGGTGAGCGAAGTTAGTGCGATCAAAGAGGTTAGGACTGCCATGGTTGAGCAACAACGAAAAATGGGCAAAGAAAAGGGTGTCGTAATGGATGGAAGGGATATCGGCACGGTTGTATTTCCAAATGCCGAACTAAAGCTTTTTATGACGGCCGACTTGCTGGTCAGAGCTTTCCGGCGACAAAAAGAGTTGCTCGAAAAAGATCGCATGGTCGATCTTGACGATGTAATAAGTAACATTGTACAGCGCGACGAAATTGACACGACGCGTATTGAAAGTCCGTTGCGGCAGGCTGCGGATTCCGTGCTCATTGACACGTCGCACATAACCCTGGACGAGCAGGTTGACGAAGTGGTTCGGTTAGCGCTTAACAAGATGATTGCAACCAATTGAAACGGATGTCTTTTCCTTGAAAAATCAAGTAAAAACTTACTTTTTACCGCTCTTCAAAAATCATATTTCTCCTATTGTATGTTGTGAAAAATGCTAATTTTGCCACGTCCTAAATTTAGACGCCAGGTACATGGGCAAATTTATTCGATTGAAGAAAGGCTTTGATATCAACCTCCAGGGAAGAGCCTTTTTAAAGCTAGCACAAACCGAACAGCCAGAAACATTTGCTATCAAGCCAACCGATTTTTATGGTATTTATTTGCCAAAGGTCGTGGTGAATGAAGGAGATCTTGTAAAGGCCGGTTCACCTCTTTTTCTTGACAAGAAAAATGAGAATATAGTTTTTACCGCGCCTGTTAGCGGAGAGGTGGTTGAAATAAAACGGGGAGAAAAGCGCAAGCTCCTGGAGATTAAAATTTTGGCTGATAGCAGAGTGGAGCATCTGGCTTTTACCAAATTCTCTGTCTCAGAAATTGCAAATTTGACACGGCAGGAGGCTCAGCAGATATTGCTGAAGAGCGGTGTTTGGGTGAATCTGGTTCAACGGCCGTTCGGAGTCGTTGCCGACCCCACGGAGACACCAAAATCCATATTTATCTCGGGATTTGATTCACATCCGCTGGCGCCAGATTACAACTACCTTTTCAAAGGACAGGAACAATACTTTCAGATCGGAGTCGATGTGCTGAAAAAATTCACAGACGGTCCTGTCCATCTGAATGTTCACTCTGAAAAAGAAATCGGCGCAATATTTTCGCAAGTTCAGGGTGTAGAACTTAATAAGTTTTCAGGACCTCATCCCTCGGGTTGTGTTGGTGTTCAAATCCATCACATCGATCCGCTTGGAAAAAGCGACGTGATCTGGACAATCAATCCGTATGGAGTGATCCAGATTGGAAAGCTCTTCCTGCATGGTATTTACGATGCTTCTAAAATAATTGCCCTTGCGGGTTCGGAAGTAAAAGATCCGCAGTATTATAAAACCTTTGTGGGTGCATCCGTCAGTAAGTTTCTAAAAAACAATTTAAAGCAGGAGCATGTGCGCGTCATCTCAGGCAATGTCCTTACCGGGACGAAAATCGGCAAAGATGACCATGTTGGCTTTTTTGATCAGGTTATTTCAGTAATTCCTGAAGGCGATCATCATGAGTTCCTGGGCTGGATTGCTCCATCGTCGGAAAAGCTCAGTCTTAGTCGAGCCTTTGGGTTATTTTCATTTTTGGATTACAAGAAAGAATACGTTCTGGACAGCAATACCAAAGGCGAGCCACGGGCTTTTGTCCAAACCGGAGTATTTGAAAAAGTAACGCCGATGGATCTTTTGCCAACCCACTTGCTGAAGGCCATCATCGCTGAAGATTTTGATGACATGGAGGCGTTGGGAATTTATGAAGTAATTGAGGAGGATTTGGCGTTATGTGAATTTGTGGATGTCTCCAAACATCAGGTTCAGGCAATTTTAAGAGAAGGAATAGAATTAATGCAGAACAGCTAAGCGGATATGAAAGCTTTACGAGATGCCTTAGACAAGGCAAAACATAATTTCGAAAAAGGAGGCAAGTGGGAAAAATACTACTATGTCTTTGAAGCTTTCGATACGTTTGCTTTCGTACCCAATACGACAACGCCACCGAAGGGCGCTCAGATCCGCGACGCGGTGGACATGAAACGGCTCATGATGACCGTAATAATTGCGATGGTTCCCTGCTTACTCTTTGGTATTTTCAACATCGGATATCAGCACTTTCTTGCCTTGGGCCAGGAAGGGGAAATTGGCGAGATGTTATGGATTGGCGCGGTACAGGTGGTTCCCATTATTGTGGTATCATACGCAACAGGGCTGGGGGTTGAGTTTATTTTTGCTACTTTCAGAAGACACCCGGTAAACGAAGGTTTTTTGGTAACGGGTATGCTTATTCCATTGGTTATGCCGCCGGACGTTCCGTTGTGGCAGGTGGCGATTGCAACAATATTTGCAGTTGTGATAGGGAAAGAAGCCTTTGGGGGAACCGGGATGAACGTGGTAAATGTTGCACTCACAGCGCGGGCGTTTTTGTATTTCGCCTATCCCGTGGATATAGCCGGCGAGGTCTGGACTTATATTCCTGAGGGGGCGAAGACTGTGGAAGGATATTCAGGTGCGACGCCATTGGCGATTGCGGCCAATTCCACCACAACCGGCGAAAATGCAGTTGCTTCCTTGTCGGCCTTTGGAAGCGGCTGGGCCGATAACATCTACACCTTTGGAAACTTGTTCTGGGGTTTGATTCCGGGAAGCATTGGAGAAACGTCAACGCTTATGTGTCTGATTGGCGGATTGATCCTGATTTTGACCGGCGTAGGAAGCTGGAAAATTATCGTGAGCGTATTTGCAGGAGCGTATGGAATGGGATTGTTTTTAAATTTGGTGGGAGGAAATCCATTTGTCGAGTTACCTGCCCATTATCATCTTGTTATGGGCGGTCTGGCGTTTGGGGCGGTGTTCATGGCAACGGACCCTGTAACAGCAACCCATACGGAGACAGGAAAATGGTTTTATGGAGCATTGATTGGAATGATGACGGTTTTGATACGCGTATTTAACCCCGCGTATCCGGAAGGTATTATGTTGGCGATACTGTTAATGAATGTATTCGCTCCGCTGATTGATTATTTTGTAGTAAGTGCAAACAAAAAACGCAGATTAAAACGTGCGACAGTCTAATTTATACATTATTATTTATGCAGCTGTGCTAACCATTGTCTGTGGTGGTTTACTAGCCCTTGCAGCTGAGGGATTAAAAGACAAACAGCAATTTAATGTTGCCCTGGAACAGAAAAGGAATATTCTTTCAACCGTAACTGAAATCAAGGAGGGCGATGACGTCAATGTGCTTTATGCGCAACGGGTCAACGAATTTGTAATAGATCATCAAGGTAACGTAAAAGAGGGTGTAAAGCCTCAGGATGTAAATCTAGCCGTTGAATATAAGAAAGCCGCAGAACAACGCCTTCTGCCGGTGTATGAATTCAAAAGCCAAAGTGAGCCTGGCAAAGTTGAAAATGTAGTCCTTCCTGTTTACGGATACGGTTTGTGGAACGATATATGGGGATTTGTAGCGCTGGAATCTGATATGAACACTATTAAAGGTGTCAAGTTCGGGCATAAAGGAGAAACTCCCGGCCTGGGCGCGCGAATTGAATCCGATCTGGAGTTACAGGCCAGATATCAGGGAAAATCAATCTATGAAGGTGACAGGCTAATTTCGGTAACCATGATGAAGGGCGAGGGTAACGACTACAGCAATGACGAGCACAAGGTTGACGGAATGTCTGGAGCAACATTAACAGCCAAAGGCGTTAATAATATGTTACTGGATTATTTCCAAAGCTATGCCAATTATCTGAAGAAGAAAAAAACGAATAGTTAAGCTATGAGCGAGACAATTGAAAAAATTGAAGTAAGGAAAAGCGAACCGCTTTTTTCTAAAAAGAATAAGAAGCTAGTAACAAATCCACTGGATATTGATAACCCTATT
>DASUTP010000633.1:0-24526 GCA_036374515.1 Chryseolinea sp.
AATAACGATTCATGAACGTTGCACCAATGAGAAATGTCGAGCGTTAGCCGGAGATCGCGATGTCTCTCCATGAATTGACGGCTGACAGGAGCGGAATATAAAATACGCCCACGATGCGTTTCATGGTAAATAGGAACTTTCGTCTTTACATTCAGCCCGGTGGCAAAATCAATGAAAGCGTTGTTTTGCTCAAAAGAAAAATGATCCCTGCCCGAGTGACAGTTGATATAAACTGGTTTAAGCGAAGCTGCAGCTTCGATCGTCGATTTAAATTCCTGAAGATGTTTTTGGTAATCGTTATCAGATCCTCCGAAGAGCAGCCCGAATTTCAACCCATGCTTTCCGAATGCTTCCAGAAATTCTTTGCGCCCTTTTTCATCCGAAGGATACCAAACTTCCGCACCATCATATCCTTCTTTTTTGATCCTTGAGCAAAACTCATCCCAGCTTCCAATAAAACCCCAGTTTGTCGCAAATATTAAAAGCTCAAATCCCGGGGCGGTCAGGGCGGTTTGTAAGGGAATGCTAAAGGTCTCAAGAGGATTCATCATAGCAGCGGTTCCGGACATGGCGGTTAAGGTTAAAAATTTTCGTCGATTCAAGGACATTTAATAAATATTTAATCAGCTTGAAACATCAGGCGACAATTTCCTGAATTACTTTCCCGGAAACGTCTGTCAATCTAAATGGCCTTCCTTGAAACTGATAGGTAAGTTTTTCATGGTCGAATCCAACCTGATTGAGAATTGTGGCCTGCACGTCATGCAGGGAGACTTTTCCATTAACAGGATAATATCCAATCTCGTCCGTTTCGCCCCAGGTTGTTCCTTTTTTAATACCGCCGCCGGCCATCCACATTGTGAAAGCTTCTACATGATGATCACGTCCCTTAAACATCATAGTTTTTCCCTCCCTGTTTTCTTGCATAGGCGTTCGTCCGAATTCACCGCCCCAGACTACCAATGTTTCGTCCAGTAATCCGCGCTGCTTAAGATCAAGTAGTAGCGCTGTCATGGGCCGGTCGATCAGTCTGCATTTTTCTTTAACGCCAAAGTCGACTGATTCATTTGGCGACGTGCCGTGGGCGTCCCATCCCCAGTCGAAGAGTTGAACGTAGCGGACCCCCTGCTCTACCAGTTTTCTGGCCAGCAAACAATTATTTGCAAACGACGCTTTGCCTGGCGTGGTCCCGTATAATTCGTGGATATACGCCGGCTCGTTGTTGATGTTCATTACTTCTGGCACAGATACCTGCATGCGAAACGCCATTTCATATTGGGCGATCCTGGTAAGCGTTTCAGGATCTTTAAATTCATCGTAATGTTGCTGGTTGACTGCGTTGATGGCATCGATTGTTTGTTTTTTTAAGCCACGGTCCATGCCCTCAGGGTCGGTGAGAAACAAAACCGGCTCGCCTTCCGACCGACATTGCACGCCTTGATAAACAGAAGGAAGGAATCCGCTTCCCCATACGCTCTTGCCGGCGTCCGGTGTCTTTCCCCCCGACGTCAATACCACAAAACCCGGTAAGTTGTTGTTTTCAGTGCCTAGCCCATACGTGATCCATGAACCAATACTCGGCCTTCCGAGTCTCGGTGATCCAGAATGTACAAAAAGTTGCGCCGGCGCGTGGTTGAATTGATCGGTATACACTCCTTTCAAAAACGACACTTCGTCGGCAACCCCGGCAAAGTGCGGAAGGTTTTCTGATACAAGCGCGCCTGATTGACCATGCTGCTTAAAGTTTGCTTGTGGTCCCAGCATACGGGGAACACCGCGAATAAAAGCAAACCTCTTTCCTTCCAGCAAGGATGGCGGGCAGAGTTGGTTGTCGAGTTTTTTTAATTCAGGTTTAAAGTCAAAAAGTTCCAGCTGCGACGGCGCTCCCGCCATGTGAAGATAAATGACCTGTTTGGCTTTAGCGGGAAAATGCGGAGGTTTTGGAAACATCGGATCGGCCGATAAAGGATTTTCCATGCTCACCCTTTCCTTCCCGCCGCAGCCGGATAATAGTGAGCCCAACGCGGCAACACCCAGCCCCGCGGCACTTTCACGCAAAAAATGCCGTCTCGAAATATTCTTTAACGCCTCAAGTTGAAAATTATTAAAATCCATAAGGTCCCCGTTAATGTCTCATTCCTTAGTTAACACTTCATCCAGGTTCAGCATAGCGTTAGCCACGACAGTCATCGCGGCAAACTGAGGAGAACCCGATTCGTCAGCAGTAAATTTCACCCTCGCATCCTTATCCTGCCCGTATGTCTTTAACGCCTTTTGAAATAGCGCATAAAGGACATCCAGTTTTTTCTGTGGCATATCACGAATAAGAAGCCTTTTATATCCAGCGTTAATTTGTTCGGCTGGAGTTTTCCCCTCCTTCATCATTTGCGCGGCAAAATTTCTTGACGCCACAACAAATGACGAATCGTTTAATGTAACGAGCGCCTGAAGGGGCGTATTAGTTCGAATCCGCCGGCTGACGCATACCTCGCGCGCAGATGCATCAAACATCATCATTGCAGGGTATCCGCTGGTGCGTTTGGCGTAGGTATATACGGACCGCCTGTAACTGTCTTCACCCGGGCTTTCTTCCCACCGCTCGCTGCTGTACACTGAGTTCCAGACGCCCGGAGGCTGGTAGGGCATCACACTTTTTCCATACATTTTCGCGCTTAGCAAACCACTGACGGCAAGAGCCTGATCGCGCACCTGCTCGGCCGACAATCTAACCCTTGGGCCACGCGCCAGAAGTCGATTCGACGGATCTTTTTCTTTTAGCTCATCCGTGATATGCGAGTCTTGCCGGTAAGTTTCCGACATCACAATCGCCTTGATCAGTTGTTTCATGCTCCAACGATACTCGTTCATAAAACGCAACGAAAGCCAGTCGAGCAGATCCTGGTGAGTAGGCGAAGCGCCCTGCGTTCCGAAGTCTTCTAACGTTTCGACTATACCCACTCCAAAAAGCTGTTCCCAAAACCGATTTACCGTTGCCCGGGCGGTTAAAGGATTATCGGGGCTGAACAGCCAATTTGCAAAACCTAGTCGGTTCAAAGGTTGGTCTTTCGGAAAGGTGTTTAATGCTTCAGGCACGTCAGGCTTGACAGGCTCTCCCTTCATCATCCAGTTGCCTCGATCGAATACCTGGGTGATGCGGAATTGGTCCGTCGTGTTTTCAACCATAATTGGGGTGGTCTCTACTTCAGCGTTGACCAGGTCGAGAAAAGATGTCTTGATGGCATCGCTGGTCGCCCCAGCCGGAAGAATATCGAGGAATGCAAGCCATTCTATATTGCACACCTCGTCATCCGATACGATCGATGGGTTCCGGAACACAAAAAATAAATCATGGCGGCCACTTACCGGCTTGAGCGGATAAAGTGCCGCCTGGTTGATTTTTGGAAGGCTACCACGTCCGACAATATCGCCATCGAGACGATCGAGCCGGATTTCAAATGACCCGCCGCTTCTGCCAGTCCAGTAGTTAAAGAGAATATTGGACTTGCCGTCCAGGTTGATATTTTTGATGCGCGCGCTTCCGCCGGATTGAATACTGAGCCATTTGTTGTCTTTTAGCGCGCCGTCGACGAACAGGTCGAAATCATGCGGATGGTATTTCGGCTCAAGTGTTCTTAAAAAATCGTTTACTTTTTTTGCCTTTTCTTTGCCGCCCTGCGCCAAAGCCCAGGTTTTTATCGATTGCAATTTTTCTTGATCGTCAACTTCGTACAGTCTGAGCGTTGGATGCTCACCCGGCGTGTCTTCGTCTCGGGTATTGTTGAAGAACGCCATCGACTCATAGTACTCTTCATGTACAAACGGATCGTAAGGATGGGTGTGACATTGCACACAACCCAGCGTTGTACTTTGCCAGATTTCCCAAGTGGTATTCACCCGGTCGATCAGGGCGGCGACCCGGAACTCCTCGTCATCCGTTCCACCTTCGTCATTGTTCATGGTGTTGCGGTGAAAAGCTGTAGCAATGAGCTGATCATCGCTGGGATCGGGAAGCAGGTCTCCGGCGAGTTGCTCTCTTGTAAACTGATCAAAAGGCATGTCGCTATTAAAGGCCCGGATAACCCAATCCCTGTAGCGCCAGATATTTCTGCCTTCGTCCTTTTCATAGCCTTTCGTATCCGAATACCGGGCCATATCGAGCCACCAGGAAGCCCACTTTTCACCGTACTTTGTCGACGCCAGCAGTTCGTCCACCATCCGTTCGTAGGCATCCGGACGTTCATCTTTTAAGAATTTTTGCGCCTGTTGTTTGGTGGGTGGCAAACCAATGATGTCGAGGTACGCTCTCCGGAGCAGCGTTGCTTTATCAGCGGGCTGGGCCGGCGACAGCTTTTCTTCCTCCAGTTTTTTCCGAACGAAGTAGTCGATCTCATTCCTTTTTTCACCGTCCGAATGCTCGAAGAAGCCGGATTGAATTTTATTGCCCCCTATTTCAGGAGATTTTGGAGGAAGATAGGCCCAGTGGTCTCCCCATTCTGCGCCCTCCTTGATCCACTGGGTCAAAATGTCAATTTCCTCTTTAGTAAGCGGCTCTTCCTTATAAGGCATTCTTACTTCGGGGTCTTGCGAATTAATGCGTCGAATCAGTTCGCTGTGCCCTGGGTCACCGGGTACGATCGCCAGCTTCCCCGACTCGGCCGTATCCAAGGCTTCCTTTCGGAAAAGCAAACTGAACTCAGCGTTTCTCTTGACCCCGCCGTGGCAACTGATGCAACGTTTGTTGAGTATGGGCTTTACCTGGGCGCTAAAGTCTATTTTTGCGTCGTTACAGCCTGTAAACCAAACTGATAGGACGGTTGTGGTCAGAAGTATGGTCGCCGATTTCCTCATTATGGATAAAGTTACGTGAAATCACGCTCAAACTCATCGGAAACAAGCCAGCAGCGGGATTTTTGGGTCTTGAAAGGCAACGTTTGTTCCGTGCTGCGGTATTTCTTTAAAGCTGTTGGTAAATCACCCTCATTTTTATACTTTTGCAGGCTCAAAAATTAAAAAAGTAACATGAACAATTACGAGACAGTATTCATTTTAAATCCCGTTTTGTCTGAAGATCAGGCAAAGGATACTGTCGAAAAATTCGTAAAAGTGTTGAAGAAAGCCAAAGCCGAAATTCTCAATAATGAGCAATGGGGCTTAAAAAAGATGGCTTACCCTATCAACAAAAAGTCGACAGGCTTTTACAATCTCATCGAATTTTCGGCAGATCCCGGCGTTATCAACACCCTCGAGACCGAGTACCGACGCGACGAATCGGTAATGCGTTTTTTGACGACCGTGCTAGACAAGCATGCACTGGTCTATAACGAAAGAAGACGCAAAGGTGAATTCAAAAACAAAGAAAACAGGAAACCTGTAAAAAAAGCTGAGGAGGGCGCTACACGATGACATTAATGAATGAACCGATTAAACGGGCAGAGATTAAGCCAAAATACTGCCGTTTTAAGAAGAATGGCATCAAATACATCGACTATAAGGATCCTGACTTCCTCCTGAAGTTTATCAACGAGCAAGGAAAGATCCTTCCTCGCAGACTTACCGGTACGAGCTTGAAATTCCAGAAGAAAGTGGCTCAGGCGGTTAAACGCGCCCGTCACCTGGCATTGCTTCCGTACGTTGGCGATTCCTTAAAATAATAGTTGAACTCATTAAAGAAAGACGATCATGGAAGTGATTTTGAAACAAGACGTAAGCGGAGTTGGCTATAAGAACGACATCGTAAAAGTAAAAGCCGGATTTGGTAACAATTACCTTATTCCGAACGGTTATGCGTTGATCGCCAATGAATCCAATAAAAGGTTGGTTAAAGAAAACGTTCGCCAGGCAGCGCACAAGGCCGCAAAGGTGAAACAAGATGCTGAAGCGCTTGCCGGGAAGATCGGTGAGCTTACTATCGAAATCGGCACAAAAGCAGGTGAAAGCGGTAAGATTTTTGGCGCCGTAACGGCGTTACAGATCGCCGATTCGCTGAAAGCAAAGGGTTTCGATATCGACCGTAAAAAGGTAGTTCTGAAGGAAAACCCAAAACAACTTGGGACCTACAACGTAACGCTTGATCTTCACAAGGAAGTGAAACACGAGATCCAGGTGAAGGTTGTAGCAGAATAAGTCACTAACTACATTCAGATACACGGAAAGGCCGCCCACTTCGGGCGGCTTTTTTTTTCTGCATCACTCGATTGCGTAAATATTTATTCATTGCTTCTTACCAAATCAATTTGGAACATGGTATTTTAGGTTGAACTAACCTCGTGTGCCGATGCTGACATCGCCTCTCTTTCATCATTATGCCCTGGCACCCCGAACATGGGATGAAATGTATGACGAGGAAAAAGTAAGATTTCAGTACCGGAATATTTTTGAGTTCCTACAACGTATCCCGCCCGACGAACTCAGTAAGAAAGAAGAGCTGGCTAAAAAATTATTCATGAGCCAGGGTATTACGTTCACTGTATATTCCAGTGGCGAAGGCATAGAAAAGATTTTTCCCTTCGATATTATTCCGCGCATCATCACCGCCACCGAATGGAATTTCATTGAAAAAGGAATTAAGCAACGGCTGCGGGCCCTAAATCTTTTCCTGAAAGACGTTTATCACCATCAGTTCATTCTTAAGGACGGTGTGGTGCCTGTTGAATTAGTGTACTCATGCCCGCATTATCTGCGCGAAATGCAAGGCTTCAATATTCCGCACGACATTTATGTTCACATTGCCGGCATCGACTTGATACGCGATCATGACGGAACGTTCTATGTATTGGAGGATAATCTGAGAACACCGTCGGGTGTCTCATACATGATTGAAAACCGCGAAATAACAAAACGGATTTTTCCAGACCTTATCCCCCAGAATTTTGTTAGGCCGGTTACACAGTATCCGAACATATTGTATAAGAATCTTTTGGCGTTGTCGCCGCGGCAGGTTTCTGCCCCTACCGTTGTGGTGCTGACCCCAGGAATCTATAACTCCGCTTACTTTGAACACGCCACCCTGGCGCGACTGATGGGGATTGAACTGGTGGAAGGCCGCGACCTGGTCGTTGAAAATCATATCGTCTATATGAAAACAACGGCAGGGCTACAGCAAGTTGATGTAATCTACCGGCGCGTTGATGACGAATACCTCGACCCCTTGGTTTTCGAACCCTCCAGCGTCCTTGGTGTGTCGGGACTGCTGTCAGCCTACAGAAAAGGTAATGTTGCCATCGTGAATTCTATTGGCAACGGGGTAGCGGATGATAAGGCGACTTACGTATATGTTCCGGAAATGATCCGATATTATCTGAACGAAGAACCCATCTTAAAAAATGTTCCCACCTACCAATTGAGCAATGAGGACGAGCGGGAGCACGTGCTCAAAAATATCAACCAGATGGTGGTCAAGAAGACCAATGAATCGGGAGGTTATGGAATGTTAATGGGACATGCTGCATCCGACGAAGAAATCACTGCTTATCAAAAACAAATCATCAGGAATCCCCGGCAGTTTATTGCGCAGCCGGTGATTAGCCTGTCGAGTGCGCCGTGTTACATTAATGGCAAGGTACAACCGCGAAGGGTTGATCTAAGACCTTTTGCGCTTTGTGGTCCAACAGGTATCGAGATCGTTGCCGGAGGATTGACGCGTGTCGCTTTGAAGGAGGGGTCTCTCGTTGTGAATTCTTCCCAGGGAGGCGGTAGCAAAGATACCTGGGTATTGGCAAAATGATTTCACTAATAAATCTAAAAATGAATGTTAAGTCGCGTTGCTGATTCCCTGTATTGGATGGCGCGTTACATGGAACGCACTGACAGCATCCTGCGGATGCTGAAAATAAATTATGCATCATCGCAGGATAACAGCGAGGATTTTTCCTGGCAGCCCGTGCTAAGAATTTTTGGACACCTCGAACAAGCGGAAGCGGCAGAGATGGAACCGAATAGCAGGAAGGTCATTCAGTATATGGTGCTTGACAGGGAAAATCCGAATTCCGTTTTTACGATGGTACGACGGGCGCGTGAAAATGCCCGCGGCGTCCAGGATAACATCACCACCGAAGTTTGGCAATGCCTGAACGGCTTTTACCACGTCGTTCACGAAGAACGCCTTACATACCTGCTTCAGCATGAAGATCCAATCACGGTGCTGGATGCGCTGATTAAGGAATGTATGCTTTATTTCGGTGTCTCGGAAACAACCATGTTCCGGGGTGAAGGGCTGTCCTTTATGAATGTAGGAAGATACATGGAGCGTGCTATCCAGACATCAGACATCCTGGATGTAAAACTTAGCAACCTAGCATACGATTTGGATAAGCCCACGGATACAACATACTGGAAATATCTGCTGATGTCGATTTCAGGATACGCGTTGTACTTAAAGCGCTATCGATCAGGCTTCGAGGCTCGCAACATTATCGATCAGGTTCTATTCAATGTAGATTTTCCCCGATCGGTGCTCTATTCTCTCAACCAGGTTCAACGCCATTTCCAACGGCTTCAAAGCGATCAGAACACGGAGGGTTTTTCCAAAGTGGATTTTATGATTGGGAAACTTCGCAGCAAGTTGCAGTATTCGGACGTCCAGAGTGTCTCCCATACTGGCCTTCACCATTATTTGAACTCCATCACCACAGACATATCAAGTATTGGTAACACGCTTAACCATTACTACTTCGCTTACAGTTAAAGAAATATCCCATGTCAAAATTTAAAATACGTCACATTACAAAATATACATACGATGATCCCGTGCGTGACAGCGCCAATCAGATTATGCTGTACCCGCTGAAGGACCAGTACCAGGAAGTACTTCAGCATCAGATTATTATTTCAGGCAATCCGATTGTAAGCGTGCACCGCGATTACTACGCAAACGAGGTGGGAACCTTTACCCATGCGCAGCCTCACAAGGAATTACTAATAGATTCACGGCTTAGCGTGGAGACTTCTCCGAGGCCAGTTCCGGAAGATACCGTGGACCAGCTAATTCAATGGAAAGAATTAGAAAACCTTAAGTATCAGCTTGAGTTTATAGATTTCTTAAAGCAAGAAAAATTTGATGCCCTTCCCCAGGTAAAAACGGTATTGGAGGAAGAACAGTGCAAGCATTGCACACCCCTTCAGTCAGCGCGCGACCTCTGCTCGTACGTTTATAAAAATTTTTCTTACCAGAAGGGAATAACAACCGTCGAAACGACCGTGGATGAAATATGGAAGCTTCGGTCAGGGGTGTGTCAGGACTTTGCGCACATCCTGCTGATCATGCTGCGACTGATGAACATGCCTGCCCGTTATGTTAGCGGTTACGTTTGTCCGAGCCGCGATGGAATGCGAGGTGAAGGTGCTACACATGCATGGGTAGAAGCATACGTTCCGTTTTATGGATGGATTGGCCTTGATCCTACCAACAACTGCATCGCGGATGAAACGCATGTTAGGCTAGCCGTTGGCAAAAATTTCTCCGATTGTTCTCCCGTAAAAGGAACCTATCGGGGCGTTTCGGATCATACCCTGGAAGTTACGGTCAAAGTTTCCTATGAAGATGGCAGGAATACCGAGCCTGAAAAAGAAATTGTCAAACCCGAAAAGTTGACATCGTTCTCTAAAAATTCCTTCCGCCGGTATCAGGAGATGCAGATGCAGCAGTAGGGCTTAAAGCTTAAAGGTAAAAGGTAATCAGTGATCAGGTGATCAAGTGGTAATCGCGGCCGGACGATGCTACCAGCAGGCAGGCTCGTCTCGGTGACTTTGTAACAACCTTGAAGTCACACCAAAATGAATTCCACCGGCCGTATTAAAACTTGTGTCTCACAAACGCCTCCATTGCCTCATACTCAGCGAGGCCCAGTTCATTGTACGCTTTCGCCGTGGCATGATTCCGGTCTTCTGCGCGCATCCAGAATTCGCGCTTATCACTTCCCGGAAACATTGCGCTGTCTTTTTGAGATTGATGTTTGAAGACAGCCCGTCTTTTCCGCATCAATTCCTCCGGGCTAAGCGGCACGGCCATTTCGATCTGGTCAATATCCCATTCCTGCCATGCACCCCGGTATAACCATACCCAACAATCCTTTACCCATGCCTTTTTCTTCAACCTCCTAAGCGCTTCAAAGATTGCCGCAAGACACACCCGGTGTGTCCCATGAGGATCCGAAAGATCACCGGCTGCATAGACCTGATGAGGTTTAACCTGTTCCAGGATCTCGATGATAAGCTGGATATCTTCTTCGCTTAACGGTTTTTTCTTCACGGCACCGGTTTCGTAAAATGGCATGTCGAGAAAATGCATTTGCTCATCGGGAATTCCCACGTATCTTCCTCCTGCCTTTGCCTCTCCCCTTCTGATCAGCCCTTTGATTTTCAACACCTCTTCGCTGTCTATTTGCCCAGGTCCTTTTTTCTGAAGTGACTGAACCACTTTTTTATAAAATTTCGCGCCATCGGTTTTGCTCAGTCCAAACTGCTCGTTGAAGTCGCGCACGAAGTCTGCAAATCGAATCGCGTCGTCGTCAAAGACTGCAATATTGCCAGAAGTCTGATAAGCGACGTGTACTTCATGGCCTTGGTCTACCAGGCGGATAAATGTTCCACCCATCGAAATAACATCGTCGTCAGGATGAGGTGAGAAGATGACAACACGTTTTGGGAATGGCTTTGCTCTTTCAGGGCGATGAGAATCGTCGGCATTAGGTTTACCCCCAGGCCAACCGGTAATTGTATGCTGAAGGAAATTAAATACTTTGATATTGACCTGATAGGCCGAGCCGAACTCCGTGATAATATCACCCATACCATGTTCCATGTAGTCATGATTGGTAAGTTTGAGGACGGGCTTTTTAATCTTTTGCGATAACCACACCACCGCCTTCCGGATGAGGTTTTCGTTCCAATCCACGCTGTCCAGTATCCAGGGGGTCTTAACTCTCGTAAGCGCAGATGAAGCTGCATCGTCAAGGATAACGGTACAATCCGAGTGACGCTGCAGGAACGACGACGGTATCTGGTCGGTAACTGCGCCCTCTACGGCTTTGCGGATAACGGCGGCCTTGCCCTCGCCCCATGCCATCATGTAAACCTTTGTGGCCTTCATAATTGAGCCGACGCCCATTGTGATCGCCTTTCGTGGAACGTTTTCTTCACCGAAAAAATCGCTTGCGGCATCAATACGCGTCACCTGATCGAGAGACACAAGCCTCGTCAGAGAACGCTCAGAAGATCCCGGCTCATTAAAACCTATGTGCCCCGTACGGCCAATACCCAATACCTGGATGTCGAGGCCACCCAGCTTTTCAATCTTCTCTTCGTACGTTTTACAAAATTCTGCGATCTCGTCTTTCTTGAGCGTACCATCGGGGATATTGATATTTTTTTTAGGGATATCGATATGATCGAACAAGTGTTCACGCATAAACCGTACGTAGCTTTGAAGCGCCTCCGGCTGCATCGGGTAGTATTCATCGAGGTTGAAGGTGTGTACGTTTTTAAAGCTAAGACCTTCCTTTTGATGCATTTTAACCAGTTCCGAGTATAACCTTGTGGGCGTGGAACCTGTGGCCAGGCCCAGGACGCAAGGCTTTCCTTCTTTTTGCCGCAGTTTAATAAGAGACGCTATCTCCTTTGCGACAAATAAGGAACCTTGTTCGGAGGTGTTAAAGATTTTTACCGGGATCTTTTCAAAAGCGGTAAGGTCGTTATTCATAATTTTAATGGTTTTTTGATTGTAGTAAATCAGATGCTAAGTACCTCAAAAAGGGGCGAATTTTCAAATGTTTGCGGAAACATAATATGGATACTTTTAGAACTTCACTCGAGTTAAAGCCGTCGCGCACGCGTATAAGCCTATCAGACAGGATATTGACCATAGGATCATGCTTTTCAGATGCAATTGGTTCGCGGTTCACGGACAATAAGATGGCATGTCTGATCAATCCTTTTGGAACTATCTACAATCCTGCGTCGATTCACAAGGTCGTCCAATATTCCATTTATAACGAGCCCATTGCTGAAGGTACATTTTTAAAACGTAACGATATTTTTTTCAACTACGACTTTCATTCTGAACTATCCTCCATGAATTTAACCGATTTGAAGACACAAGTAGAAAAAATTATATCACAGACTCATTCGTTCTTGCGCGATGCGCAATGGTTGATCTTAACTTATGGCACGGCGTGGGTATACGAACGAACCGAAAACAGGAGCGTGGTTGCAAACTGTCATAAAATGCCTCAGTTGATGTTTACAAAGTCGCTGCTGACGCAAAAAAAGGTGTTGGATTCTTTTGCAGCGATGTATGCAGCATTAAAAGGGCTGAATGCCGGCATTAATATTTTATTGACTGTCAGCCCCGTCAGACACATAAAGGACACGTTGGAACTCAATAGTGTAAGCAAGGCTGTATTGCGGGTTGCCTGCCACACGCTCACCCAGCAGTATGACGACGTGCATTATTTTCCCGCTTATGAAATCATGACGGACGACCTTCGGGACTATCGTTTTTACAAAAGTGATATGATCCATCCTACTGACGTGGCGGAAGAATACATCTGGCAAAAGTTTTCAGGACAATATTTCGACAACAAAACCAAAGAGTTCTTAGATCGCTGGAAGGAAATTCAATCGGCCTTATCGCACCGGCCTTTTCATCCGGCTTCATCAGCACATCAGCAATTTTTGAAAGAAACCTTACGGAAATTAGAAGAACTAAAAGACATTGCGAATGTTGATACCGAGATGGAAGTGATTAAGAAGCAGCTAACCTGACAACGTCACTACTTATAAATACTCTTTCCCATGGCAAACAGATTAATACATGCAACCTCACCATATCTGCTCCAGCACGCTCATAACCCGGTGGATTGGTATGAATGGGGAAAAGATGCCCTGGACAAAGCTGCAAAAGAAGACAAGCCGATCTTAGTCAGTATAGGTTACTCTTCCTGTCATTGGTGCCATGTTATGGAACGGGAATCTTTTGAAAAGGAAAGCATTGCTGAGGTAATGAACAAGTTTTTCGTCTGCATCAAAGTCGACCGTGAGGAACGGCCTGACATCGACCAAATCTATATGGAGGCTGTTCAGATATTAGGGGTAAACGGAGGATGGCCGTTAAATGTCTTTCTTACTCCAGAACAAAAACCGTTTTTTGGCGGGACCTATTTTACCCCAGCGGTGTGGGTCCAAGTGTTGAACAATATCAATACAGCATACCAGGCAAATCGAAAGCAAATCGAAGATACTGCAGAGGAGCTGCGCCTTCATTTGCTGAGTTCAGGAGTGGAGCGTTATAAACAGAAACCGATTGAGTCTGAGCTTATAAACGACCTCTATGAAATTTACAATCGCCTTGAGCCCAAGTTTGACAGGAAATGGGGCGGTTTAGACAAAGAGCCCAAGTTCATCATGCCTGCCATTTGGCTGTTCCTGCTGAGACTTGCCCATATCACGAAAAATTCGGAGGCGCTCGATCATGTTGTTTTTACCCTTAAGAAAATCGCGATGGGAGGCATCTATGACCAAGTGGGCGGCGGATTCTCCCGCTACTCAGTTGATCGCTATTGGTTTGCTCCTCACTTTGAAAAAATGCTTTACGACAATGCGCAGTTGCTGAGCTTGTACAGTGAAGCCTATGCCGTTACTAAGGACGAATCCTTCAAACAGGTGGTCTATGAAACCGTGAGGTGGCTTGATCGCGAGATGACACACGGTAACGGGGGATTTTATTCAGCGTTGGACGCCGATAGCGAAGGCGTTGAGGGAAAGTTTTACATATGGAGACGGGCTGAGTTGGCAGACATCCTGGGTAAAGATGAACCACTGATCTCGGCGTATTACGGTGCAAAAGATCAAGGAAACTGGGAATACGGAAGCAACATCCTCATGCGCACGAAAGATGACCCTCAGTTTTTACTGGAAAATTCCCTCACCGCCGAGGCGTGGAAAGCGATACTTGAAAACGGCAAGTCTGCTTTGTTGAATGCACGCAGCCAGCGTATACGTCCAGGGTTGGATGATAAAATGATCACCGCCTGGAATGCAATGACGGCAAGTGGTTTGATCGATGCATATCGCGCATTTTCAGATACTAGATTTCTTAGTTCAGCTATAAAAAATATCCGCTTTATAGAGCAGGAATTGATGGAGGGAAATACCTTGTTCCGGTCTTACAAGGGCAAACGTTCTTCCACGTTCGGCTTTCTTGACGATTATGCTTTCTACATCCAGGCTGTTGTCAAATTATATCAGGTAACTTTTGATGAGCGCTGGTTGACCCGGGCATTTGAAATGACTCAATACACGATCGACCAATTCTTTGATCCACAGGACGGCTTCTTTTTTTACGCATCTGCGCAGGGAGAACAGCTTATCAGCCGGAAGAAAGAAATCTTTGATAATGTCATACCATCATCGAACGCTGTCATGGCGCAAAACCTGCACCATCTTGGTACATTTTTCGATCGCGATGACTGGAAAGAAATGGCAAAATCGATGGCGGAATCCCTCAGTCACATCATTTCGAAAGAACCTGGCTATATGTCGTACTGGGCCATCGTTTTTACGGAAATAAAAAAGGGGCTTGCCGAAGTTGCCTTCACGGGAAAAAATTTAGCAGAGCTCCGGTCGGATTTTATTAGGCATTACTTTCCCTTCTCCATCATCCAGGGAACGGAAGAGCAAAGCCAGCTCCCATTGCTGAAAGACAAAGTCTCCCTTCAGGGAAAATCGACAATCTACGTTTGTTACAATAAAACATGCAGGTTACCGGTTCATACGGTAGACGAAGCCAAGGCACAACTTGTATAATTTTTTAGTTGCTCGAATGATGACGCTTAGTATATTCGTCATTATCCAACAATACTATGACCGCCAGACTCCTGTGTATCGTCCCGACCCTGAGCCTCATTATTTCCTGCTCAAAAAAAGATGTGGGACCGCCGGCTGCCTTCGGCCCCACTCCAAGTGAAAGTCAGTTGGCCTGGCATGCAATGGAAATGAATGCATTTGTCCATTTCTCCTTGAACACATTCACCGGTAAGGAATGGGGCTATGGCGATGAGAAGCCGGTAATTTTTAATCCCACGTCATTCAATCCTGAACAATGGGTAGATGCCTTCAAACAGGCGGGCTTCAAAGGCGTGATTTTAACATGCAAGCACCACGATGGTTTTTGTCTGTGGCCCACCTCCTACACGGAACATTCCGTGAAGAACAGTCCTTTCCAGAGTGGTAAGGGAGATGTTGTAAAAGAACTTTCAGAAGCGTGTAAGCGAAAGGGCTTGAAGTTCGGTGTTTATCTTTCTCCCTGGGATCGCAATCGCGCCGACTACGGGTCAGCGGAATATATAACATACTACAGAAATCAGCTGAAAGAATTATTCACCAACTACGGTCCCATTTTCGAGATGTGGTTCGATGGAGCTAACGGGGGGGATGGATATTATGGCGGTGCGAACGAAAAACGGCGCATCGATGGCTCCAGTTATTACGACTGGCCAGCCACGCTTAATCTCGTCCGTGAAATGGAACCCGAAATCTTATTCTTCAGCGACGCCGGGCCGGGTGTACGGTGGGTAGGCAATGAGCGCGGAGTTGCCGGCGAAACCAACTGGTCTACGATTACACCTGATACACTGTTTGCTGGTAAACCGGGAATTGAACATTTATTAAATGAGGGTCATGAAAATGGAACCGCCTGGATTCCCGCGGAAGTAGATGTGTCCATTCGCCCTGGATGGTTTTACCACGCAAAGGAAGACTCTCTGGTGAAATCGCCAGACCGCCTTTTCGACATTTACTTGACCTCAGTCGGCCGGGGGTCTACCCTGCTCCTTAATATTCCTCCCGACCCACGCGGATTGATTCACGAAAATGATTTACGATCGTTGGAAGGCTTTAGAAAGATTTTGGATCGGGAACTAAAAAATGACCTGGCGGCAAACGGCGCTGCTACGGCAAACACCCATCGCGGAAAGAGCGATGCCTTCGCAGCCCCCATGGTTTTAGACGGAAACCCCGAAACGTATTGGGCCACCGACGACGGAGTTACATCGGGCTTTGTAGACATTGAGATGGACAAGCCACAAACAGTTAAATACATTCAGCTGCAGGAATATATCAAACTTGGCCAGCGCGTCAAATCATTCAAGGTGGAAGCGTGGGACGGAAATTCCTGGAAGTTGGTTGCTGAGGCGACTACCATCGGATACAAACGAATTCTGAAACTAGAACCCACGGAAACCAATAAAGTGAGGATCACAATACTCGCATCAAAAGCGTGCCCGTTGATTTCAAACATCAATTTGTTTTAAGCCGGACCTTGTAACTGATGAATCAACGCAAACCTTGTAGGAACTTGCGCTCCGGCCCTCGAAATAAAGTTTTCCAATTGTTTTATTGATTTTAGATCACTGGAATGTTGTAAATTAGTCCACACCAAAAGTCAGGATTTGAAATACCTGTTACCATTCTTGTTTTTCATTTTCAGTTCCTTTGCGGAACCACCTTTGTCAGGCATTTTTATCATAGTTAAGCCCGTTAAGAAGAATCCATGCGAACAAGATCTGAAGATGCTCATTGGTGCAAAACGCGTGTGCGTATTAAGTAAGCCTATTGTGGGCGTTGACGAACTCGAATACGTAACGGACCTTCTTTACGATCCTATCGTGCAATGTAATTACATCAAGTTGGGTTTTTCTCCGGAAAGCGTAAATACCCTGAATCAGACGGTGAGCACTTTGCCTTCCGCAGAATTTGCCGTGGTTCTTGAGGGCGATGTTATTTGTGTTTTCAAGATACAGGAAAAATTGGATGCGCGCTTTATCAAGATCGGATACGATCTTGACAACAAGAGCCTGATGATGGTCAGGGACGCGCTGAAGAAAGTGCAATTCTAAAATTCCATCGTGGTGATCGTTTTCTATTTTATTTCAATCATAGTTCCCATTACATTATATTTCCAGAAAAAAGTTCGGGCGTGGAAATTTTTGAGAACACAGGTGAGACTCTTTTTGCAGAAATGTTGCTCCCTGTTCCGATCCCGAAACTTTTTACATATCGAGTTCCGCGGACGCTGGAGCAAAAGATTCTCAAGGGGCAGCGCGCTATCGTGCAATTTGGCGACCGAAAAATTCTTACGGGGCTTATTTCCAACATCCACGATCAGCCACCAACCGAGTATGAAGCAAAATACATTCTTGAAATATTAGACGACTATCCTGTTGTAACTGATTTGCAATTCAAACTTTTTCACTGGGTTGCAGACTACTACATCTGTTCTCTGGGCGAAGTTATGAATGCCGCGTTACCCAGCGGCCTGAAACTTTCCAGCGAATCGATGGTTCAGCTGCATCCATCATTCAATGCTGAAGAGAGTACAATGGAATTTTCTGACAAGGAATTAATTCTATTGAAACACCTGGCCCAGGAATCGCTTGACTATTCGGCCATCACAAAACTGTTGGGCGTGAAGAATCTTTACAGCATTTTGAAATCACTGGTAAGGAAGGAAGCGATCATTCTTTATGAAGAAGTAAGAGAAAAATACAAACCTAAGAACGAAAAGAAAATCCGGCTTACATCCGAATTCAATAGCGCTGAGTCATTGGAACTTCTTTTTGAATCGCTGGCCTCCAAACCAAAGCAGGAGGCCTTGTTGTTAAAATACCTTCAAGACGTACCTGTGCTTAATCAACCTGACGCCAATAAGATTGGGATTACCAAAAAAAAATTTTTGAACGATGGCTTGTCAGAATCGTCGTTGGCCACCCTGGTCAAGAATAAAGTATTCGAAGAATTTGAAGTTGTCGTTTCCCGATTCGGTGATGACGAGGCCACTGAAACCCGTACCGTTGCACTTAGCGAAGACCAGCTTCGGGTACAACGGGACATCTTAACCGGTTTTCAGACCCGCCATATCATGTTGCTTCGTGGCATAACGGGAAGCGGCAAGACCGAAATATACATCAACCTTATTAAACAAGCCCTCGATGCCGGATCACAAGTGCTTTATCTTCTTCCGGAGATAGCAATCACAACGCAAATTGTTCTGAGGCTTAAAAAGATCTTCGGACACACTGTAGGAGTTTATCACTCACGGTTTTCTGACAATGAACGCGTAGAGGTATGGAATGGCATATTACAAGGAAGGTTACGGTTTATCATAGGTGTTCGATCGTCGGTCCTTCTTCCTTTTGACAACCTGGGTCTTATTATTGTGGATGAGGAGCATGACCCTTCGTACAAGCAGCAGGAGCCCGCACCGCGGTACAACGCACGCGATGTCGCCATGATATTAGGACAGCTCCATTATGGTAAAGTACTGCTCGGATCTGCAACTCCTTCCATAGAAACATTTTATCAGACCCAACAAGGCAAATATGGGATTGTATCACTCGACAAACGCTTCGGCGAGGCACAGCTGCCTGCTGTTATGCTGGCTGACCTTGGGCAGGAACGCAAACAAAAGACAAATAAGGGGGAATTTTCCAGCCTGCTGCTTAAAAAAATTGACGAAGCCCTTGGTAAAAAGGAACAGGTAATAATTTTCCAAAACCGAAGGGGCTATTCACCCATGATCAGCTGTGAGGATTGTGGATGGATTCCAAAATGCGTCAACTGCGCAGTCAGTCTCACCTATCACCAGTATAAACATGCATTGGTTTGCCATTACTGCGGATATCGGGAACCACTTCCCAACCATTGCCCTACCTGCACATCAACCAGGATAAAGACGATGGGATATGGCACCGAAAAACTGGAGGAGGAACTTACACTCCACTTTCCTTCGGCCAAAGTTCAAAGAATGGATCTGGACACCACGCGATCAAAGACAGGATACGAAACTATTATTGATCAATTTGAACGTCAGGAAACAAATATTCTTGTGGGTACCCAGATGGTGACCAAAGGACTTGACTTTGATCACGTGAGCCTGGTAGGCATATTCAATGCGGACCGCATGATCCACTTTCCGGACTTTCGTTCTTACGAGCGCGCCTATCAGCTCATCACACAAGTCAGCGGCCGCGCTGGAAGAAGAGATAAGCCGGGAACTGTTGTTATTCAAACGACCAATACCACTCATCCGATCCTTCTCAACATCCTCAAACACGACTATCAAGATTTCTATTCATCACAACTAAACGACCGGTATCGACATGACTATCCTCCATTCGCGCGCCTCATAGAAATCACCGTCAAACACACGGATAAGAAAAATTGCAAACTTACCGCTGATGCTCTAGCAACTCAGTTGCGCGAGATACTGGCTGGTGTAAAAATTTTCGGCCCGGGGGAACCCATGATTTCAAAAATCAGAAACCAGTTCCTGCTAAGTATCTTAATTAAGATTCCAAGAGGCAAAGCCGACCTACCCTATTTAAAACAAAATATTCACACCATCATTCAAAACTTACTAAAAATCAAAGAGCATCGAAATTCCCGGATCGTAATCGATGTAGATCCAGTTTAAGAAAATTGTAGAAAAATTCCACAGCAAAAATTTTTTTTTACCGGGATAATCTTTTCACGTTTGCATTTTATTTGTCGAAAGGGCTTGGGTTTGTGTTTCTAATGCTAAAATTTTTTCATGACAAAATTAAAATTAACGTTCATCGCGCTGAGCGTATGGGGATTTGCGCAGGCTCAGTCCTTTAAAATCAGTACCGGCTACGGATTTCCGTGGATACCACAACAAATCGGAACAAATACGTCAACCTTATCAACAACGAACTCAGATCCCGACACAGGCTCCGAAACAGGACAAGTGACTTACACTAGTCAAAATGTAAAAGGGTCTTACGGGGCTGGATGGAACATCGAGGGTGCATATGTTCATGAGTTTTCAAAATTTCTCAACCTTGAACTGGGAGTCGCTTATGTTCGCGGTAAAAGCTATTCAACGGAGTCGTCCTATACCGACATGAATATGGGCGCAGTGGGCAAATATTCCCTGGAATCAGAATCATCCAAAAGCCGGTCATTTTCATTTACACCAACGTTGCGGTTCATGATCTACGACCGCCGCCGCAACGTAACTCCTTACTTTTTTGCAGGCCCTGTGTTCAGCAAAGTTAACTTTAGCCGCTATCTGACACGATATTCCGAGGAGAATGCACACATATCAACAGAAGCGAGAACTACAAAATTCAAAGGTGGCGTGGCACTTGGCATTCGGGCAGGCGGTGGCATAAACGTACCGTTGAATAAGAAATTCACCCTCTTCTCGGAGATAATTTTCACCGGCATGAACTATTATCCAAAAGAGAGTGAGATCACCAGGTACACGATCAATGGCGAAGATAATTTGAGCTCCCTGGCGCAAAATGTCCGGAGGACGAGGTATGTGAATAAGGTAACGACAGACACGAACCACACGCCCGATGAAGCAAATTCTCCGGGTAAGAGTCTTCGTTTTCCCGTAGCGATGAGCTCGATGAGCGTCAACGTCGGGATTCTCCTCAAACCCCGTTAATCAGCTTAGGATCTCCCAGTCTTCGTTCAGGACAGGGATTGCCTGGTGCCCGGTGAGGTCGAATTGGCAAGGCACGACTGAAATGTAATTGTTTGCAATTGCCCATTCGTCGTTGTCCTCGCCCTTATCGAAGTTTACAAAGTTACCGATCATCCAGAAATAGCGGCGTCCGTTAGGATCGTATCGCATGTCAAAATCTTCGACCCATTTGGCATTTGCCTGGCGACAAACACGAATGCCTTTAATACTTTCCGCGCGCTTGGGAGGAAAGTTTACATTCAGGGCTATGCCTTTTGGAAGACCCTTTTCCAATACTTGTTTTGTGATTTTCACAAGGAACGGCTCAACGTGTGAAAAATCCGCGTCATGTGAAAAATCGCAAAGCGAAAAGCCAATGGCGGGTGTTCCCTCGATAGCGCCCTCAATTGCAGCCGACATAGTGCCCGAATACAATACGCTGATCGACGTATTGCTGCCATGGTTCACGCCGCTTACAATTACATCAGGCTGACGACCATCTTTGAAAACGAAATGCCGGGCAATCTTAACGCAATCGGCCGGCGTTCCCGAACATTCAAATGCCTGCACACCTTCAAAGATAAAGTTTTCCTCCAGGCGCAACGTCTCCCCTACTGTTATCGCATGCCCCATTCCCGACTGCGGGCCATCAGGTGCCACCACCACCACGTCTCCCAGCTTCTTCATCGCGTTCACCAGTGTTAAAATCCCTTTTGATGTGATTCCGTCATCGTTGGAAACGAGAATAAGTGGTTTCATGGAAGATTTTCAAATTTTAAAGTTGACGACTGCGAAAAGCGTAATCCTTTAGCTTTTGCTGAAATATACCTCCATTTACGGAGAGATTGAAAAAACAAATTTGGTTTGATTTACTTTTTAGAATTGGTGACAAGGCGATCTTGCGGGTATCTTTCAATTGTCGCCCTAACTTTCTGCTTACACCATGCCTGAACTTCAACGTGGCGATCGTTAAGTTCCGAACAGCGAGTTATAATAGGCAACGATCTTTGCAAAATCATATTTGTCGTCGTAACGTAATTTGTTTGCCTTGATATATTTTTCCACCTCATCAGATTTCTTATTCATCAGATTCAGCAGATCATTTTTATTCCCTGTAAATTCAAGGATATTACCTTTTTCATCCAGGAAATAATATTTATACACCAGCACCAGACGGGAATATGAACCCATGTAATAAGGAGAGCTATAGGTTCGATACTCAACAGACTCGCGCGACAGCAACGTCATTTTTCCCTCCTCCAATAATTCAAAAAATACGGGTGCCCTATATCCCGCCGTGGTCGTAAATGGCAGCGCAAAGAACTGACGGTACTTCCTTACCGAATTGTCGTAAATTTCGAAAAACAGGACCTTGCGGGCACTGAAGGCAGTGGTCCGCTGATCTGCAATTCCATACTGTACAAGGTCTTGCTGCAAGTCATATTTGACATTTCCTTTCAATGTATCGCCTTCCAAAAGCACAATTTTTCCTTCATGCCACAGATCGGAAGGAAACTGCTGTGCAACCGATGGCAATGCCAGCATTAGAAGCATCGTGCCAGCACTGAGAAGCTTTCTTGCGACTCTTATCGAGGTCATTGGAAAATTATACGCTCTCATTTATGCTTTAAAATCGTGTGTCCAAGTTTATCACGTTTGGTTATCAGGTATTTTTCATTATGCTGATTCGGATCGATTTCTATTGGAACATTATCCACAATTTCCAGACCATAACCCATCAGCCCAACGCGTTTTTTAGGATTATTGGTGATCAGTCTGAGTTTGGTAATCCCTAAATTCCTGAGGATCTGCGCACCCACGCCGTAATCCCGTTCGTCCATGTCAAAACCCAATTGCAGATTTGCTTCTACCGTGTCCATCCCTTGCTCCTGAAGTTTGTAGGCTTTGAGTTTGTTCAGCAATCCGATGCCCCGGCCCTCCTGCTTCATGTAGAGAACTACACCCTTACCTTCACGATCCACCATTTCCATAGCAGCATGAAGTTGTGAGCCGCAGTCGCACCGGCAAGAGCCAAATATATCACCCGTGACACACGATGAATGAACCCTTACCAACACAGGCTCGTCCTTTTCCCAGGTGCCTTTTACCAATGCCATATGGACTTCGTTCGAATTGGTCTGGTCAAACGCGATCAACTTGAAATGACCGTGTTCCGTGGGCATATCCACTTCAATTTCGCGATGTATCAAAGTCTCTTTTTTGATCCGGTACTCAATCAGGTCTTTGATCGAGACAAGCTTCAGACCAAAACGCTCGGCCACGCGCACAAGGTCCGGCAGCCTCGCCATGGAGCCATCTTCATTCATAATTTCAACCAGCACGCCGGCCGGTTTAAATCCCGCCAAGCGGGCAAAATCGATGGCCGCCTCCGTATGTCCTGAACGCCTTAACACACCGCCACGCTTTGCTTTCAAAGGAAAAATATGACCGGGCCGGCCCAGTTCCTCCGGCTTAATTTCAGGGTCTACCAAAGCGCGAATGGTTTTGAAGCGATCGTGTGCAGAAATACCCGTTGTACAACCATGACCCCGCAGGTCGACAGAAACCGTAAATGGTGTTTCATATAACGCTGTGTTATTTCCTACCATCAAATCAAGTCCGAGTTCTTCGCAGCGGTCTTCGATAAGCGGCACACAAATCAGACCACGGCCATGGGTAGCCATAAAATTCACGATCTCAGGTGTGGTCGTCTCTGCCGCGCAGATGAAGTCTCCCTCGTTCTCACGATCCTCGTCATCTACAACGATAATTACTTTGCCATTCTTGATATCTTCGATGGCTTCTTCAATGGTATTCAGTTTAATTTTTGTCATACTGCTTGGCCGGTGACCACGAAAACGGTCGACGATTATTTAACGTTAAATGAATTCTATCCGTTCACTTTAATACTTTCCAGACACGATCCCGAGTTGTTTTGCGATTTCCACGTCTGCGTTCTTTAATCTTGTTTGCGTCTCTACCAATTCATCGATCTCCTGGATGCTTTTACTTTTTTCAGCGTCTTTTAGTTTCTCTTTATTTTCTTCGATAAGCCTTTGCACATACCGGTATTTCCTCCGCAATACGTTCTGGTGTGCGTGTTCTTGAATTTTCTCTTTTTCATCATGAAAGATAATATGGTATTTGTCTGCCCAATGCGGACTCGCATAATGTTTTCGTGTTGTCAGTTCGGCGATCAGCTTCTTGATGTCGTCGGAGCTGTGGCTCATAAAGTAAGCGGAGTCTATGAGTTCGCCCTTTGCCTTGGCGTCATGAAATTCCTGGTATATTTTTGCATAGGTCGCATTAGAAAATTCCAGGTCTTCAAACTCGGAGATAAAATAGCTGACAAGATCGATGTCTTCTTCCAACTCGCTATCAGCATAATTGAGCAGCAACCGAACCATTTCTTTTTCCTGAATCTGCTCCATCCGTTGCGTATCGACCTTAAACACGCCACCCCCGTCGGTTGCGAGCAGATCGCTGGAAGGTTCCTCTTTTGGCGCTTGAGTCCGGCCATCACCGTCTTTCTTCCGTCGTTCCTGAATAACAATCTTGTTAAGCTCACTGACGAGGACAGACTCGGAGATCTTCAGCAGATTTCCCGTTTCCTGAATATACACCGAACGTTTGATGGGATCGGGGATCAGCGAAATACTGGTAATGATTTCCCGGATCGCTTCCGCTTTCTTTATGGGATCCTGGGCAGCGCCCGCCGCCAGCAAGTCAATCTTAAAAGAGATGAAATCTTTTGTATGACTTTTCAAATAGTTCTTATACTCCGTGCTTCCCATCTTGCGCGACATGCTATCCGGATCCTCACCGTCCGGCAACAATACCACGCGCACATTCAGCCCTCCTTTCAAAACGAGATCAATTCCTCTTAACGCCGCCTTGATACCGGCTGCATCCCCATCGAACAGCACGGTAACATTTTCCGTAAACCTCCGGATAAGCTTGATCTGCTCCTCCGTTAGCGCAGTACCAGAGGAAGCCACAACGTTGTCGATATCCGCTTGATGCATGGAGATCACATCGGTA
>DASUTP010000634.1:0-10743 GCA_036374515.1 Chryseolinea sp.
AAATCGCATACGGAAGATCTCTCCAGTGAATTAAATCCTTGCTGATAGCGTGACCCCAATGCTGTCGCCTGTCTTCCGGTGGATAACCCTGGTAAAACAAATGCCAGTTTCCCTGCCAAAACGCCAAACCATTTGGATCATTGAGTGTGCTTTCAGGACTTACAAAATGGTAAAGTGGCCGGTAGCGGTCCGTGGATTGCTTCTTTCTCGAGGCCGCAAAACGCAATACTAATGGGTCGGTTTTAAGTTGTTCTTCCTGCTGTTGCAGCGTTGTCCCGAAAGTTGCCCTGGGAACCGGCGAGACGTATGGAGGTTTGTCTGCCTGAGCCCCCGATTCATAAATATTTCCAATTAAAAATAAAATTAGTGTGAAAGCTGGCAAATTAATTCTCATATCGCGTCTCAATTTTATTGTACAAGAAAATTCTAGATCCACCGTTATTTATCATGCCACATCGACTTAAGCTCATGAACTTCCAACTTAGTTAGAATGGACTTACGATCGCCGCCACGTCCCTTGACAGAAGCTTCAACTTTTTCAGTTTTTTCCTCATTGAATGGCGCGGCATAATACACTTCACCATCATTCACAAAAAATTCCACGATGTTCTTGTCAACAATAACCTCGATTTTCATTTTCTCATCATTTGGCTTCACATAGTTTGTGGTGGTTAAGGCTGTCGAAGGCGGAGGGAATGGACCGCTCGGCGGCGCAACACTCTTGCCATTATTGATGGTGGTAGTAAGTTCGCCCAGTAAGTCGTGGTATGATATTTCAAATCCCCGGACATTTAACGCAAATTGCGCGTCACCTTTTTCGAAGTACGCTATAACGTGAACGGGATTATCTCCAACGGTTACACCAGCTGCTTCATTCGCTTTCAAAACTTTGTTTTCGATAACCTGACTCTTCCCATGCAACGACGAGATTTCCTTTACAGGAACCGGGCACAGGCGAAGTCCATCGAAAGTTTGTTTCAACCGAAGCTCCACCGGAAAAAGTTGAGGCTGATTGAACGGCATTCCAGGATGTGTTATGTTACGACCCCAGCCGATTTGTATCCGCCTGTTATCCGGTGCGTTGTTGTAAGTTTGAGATGCGTAAAAATAGGCACCGCCGTGTTCATACTTTTTCAATTGCTGATCAATTTTAAAGTTCTTTCCGTCAAAGTCGCCAACGACGTACCTGCCCGTTGCATCGTACATCACCCATTTGGAAGCGCCGTCTTTCCCATCGACCGGTAGTTCGAAAAGTTCAGGACACTCAAAAAATCCCTCCACCCCGGATTGACGGGTCCAGTTCTTTAGGTCGGGCGAGGTATAGACAAGATGTTGATTAATCACAGATTCCTGCCCGAGGCTCAAACTTCTCTTTTCTCCGTTATCCCAGACTACCATTACCCAATGATTCCCAGGTGAATACCAGAATACCTTTGGATCGCGACCACTGTGTTTTAATATTGGATTACCGTCGTACTCTGTAAAAGTCCGGCCGTTGTCATAGCTCAGTTTGAGACATTCTCCTCGTCCCGTACTGGTATAAACTGCGATGATGGGATCGATTCCATTTTTTCGAAAGCCCGCCGTGTTCTTTGGGTCGACCACAGCAGATCCGGAGAACGCCGCGTCGTGGCGGCCACCTTCAAGGTCTACCATGGGAAAAATCGCCTCGTTCAACTCCTCCCAATGAATCAGATCCTTGCTCACCGCGTGCCCCCAATGCATGTTACCCCACGGCCATCCGTAAGGGTTGTGTTGGAAATACAAGTGATATTCGCCGTTGTGATAAACCAATCCGTTAGGGTCATTGATCCAGCCTCTCCGTGCTGTAAAATGAACTTGAGGACGTTTGCTTTCCTTGTAGAGACTATCCATTCCTGGGAACTTTGCATCTGCATGAATCAAGTCTAACGCCTTGGCGGGAAGTGCTTCATTGCTGACAGGGGTTACCGTTGGTTGGGTTCCACCAAAGTTGGGTGGTGTATAATTTTCGATTTGAAACACGACAGATTTACCTTGAAAGGCAGTTACATCAAAGAACACCCAGAAATCCGGATTCGCTTCTGCAAGCCTTATGCTGAATTGGTCCAGCGTTTTGCTTCCACTTCTTATCCGGCCCTGTACGAGCGGTGACGAGTTGCTCACCGGCAGATTCAGATAAGTCTGCCCTTTCTTGATTTTATACTCTTTTGAAATAGGTTGACCACTTAACGTACAGCTATATGTAATGAAGAAAATTATTAACAGTAATTTCATGTTTTGTTGAATTAATTTATGCTTTCGTAAATCCCATGTTGTTCAAAAAATGGTTTTGTCTTTTCCACAAGGCAACTATTTGAAAAGTACTTCTGTATTGCTTACAAAAGCCACTTTCTTTCCATCGGGAGACCACGATGGTGTATTTATAGTGCCCTGCCCTCCATACAAATAGGCGATTACCTTTGATGGTCCTCCCGCTGCAGGCATTAATTGAAGGTACACGTGCTTATACGGCGGATGTTCACCGGCCTTCACTTCTTCCTTCAAGAACGAAAGGTATTGTATCCATTTTCCGTCAGGAGAAATGTGCGGAAACCAATCGTGAAATTCTCCTTTGGTAACTTCCTCTTGTCCCGATCCATCCGGTTTCATGCGCCATATTTGCATGGTGCCGGTGCGGTTCGAATTGAAATAAATGTATTTACCATCGGGTGAATATTCGGGGCCGTCGTCCAGGCCCTCCGCATCGGTGAGTTTTACTTCCGGCCCACCTTTGGAGGGAATTTTATAAACATCGTATTTGCCGTCCCGTGATCCACAGAACACAAGATCTTTGCCGTCGGGAGACCAACCGTGCAAATAAGATGGTCCCTTAGGTGTGATCTGCGTTGGCGTGCCACCCTGCAGGGGGACTGTGTAAATTATTGAGCCGCCCAATTCTCTAACGCCACTGCTGAGACCCAGCAATTTATTGTCAAACGAGATGACGTGGTCGTTATTGTTGTTCTTCACATCGCCTGTATTCAACACCTTGGCTGTCCGCGTCGCCAGGTCAAATGTATAGATCAACCCCTCGCTGTTATAAATCAACGTTTTACCATCAGCCGTCCAGTTAGGTGCCTGAATAGAGTTTGGAGCCGTATAGATAATTTCGCGCTTGCCGGTTTCAACGTCCAGGATTTCAAGCTGGCTTGGCAGTTTCATCTGGTTCGGAATCTCGGTTGGTTTCGCAGGCACTGTAATCCGGACATCTTTGAATATTGCTTTCTCGACAACATCTTTATTGTGAGAACCCACAAAAACGCCCACATAAATTTCATCGCCCAAATCCAGGTCGGCCACCTGTTCCGTTACGAACGGTTCTCCAAATTTTGCCACACGCATCACGTATCGGTTACCGGATCTTTCCAATTGGATAACATCGGCGTAGGTAAGTTTTGCGCGTATCTCTTCCGTTTGTTCACCATTGGCTCTTCTAAACTGCAATGACGTTAGGCCATCACCGTGTACCACAGTATTGACGTGGGCGGATTTCCCGTCGAGCGATGCTCGTGCCATCCAGCCGAATTTTCTGTGAAGTTCCACACCCTTTCCCACAAATTCCCCGCGTGCATAAACGATAAAATCTCCTTTCATTTTTCTCCAAAGGAAATGGAACTCGTCGTGATCTCCCCAAATATTATACCCTGCTCCCGCGACTTCGTACTGCTGCGTTTTAGAATGATACGTAGCTGCGCCACGTTTAACATCCGTCCCTACATCACTATGGCCTTCAAAAACCCCAACTGATTGTGCGCAAACAGCGCTGGCAATGGGTAACATTAAACCGAACAGCATGAGCGATTTAAAACCGTACATTTTTTCATTTAGTTTATTCATTTCAGTTTTCCTGTTTTTCTATCCCCACTTTTGAAAAAGAAACTCTATTTAATTGCGTTGACTGTCTATCGCGATTGTCACGTAATGATGGACCAATCATGCCGGGCACCTGTATTGTTTACAGGTTTGCCCGGTCATGAACCTACCTAACCCTAATAGCCCGGATTTTGCTTGTACAACCCTTTCGTGTAGTTAATTTCTCTTTGGGGAATCGGATAATACTCATCCCTGCCTTTTGTGAATACTGCCGAACTCAGGAACGATCTCCTCGTTTTTTCCTTAGCGAGGTAAGCATTGAGCGTCTCTGCAGCGATCCCCCAGCGGACAAGGTCAAAGAATCGTGGGCTTTCCATAGCAAATTCAAGTCTTCTCTCCCACTGCAAGGCCTTTCTTGCAGTAGGCTGATCCCAGGTGATGTTTACACCAGGTTCATATTCCGCGATAAGGAAATTAGAAGGATAGTCGCCATTGGCATTTCTTGTCCGTTCCTTGCTATTATTTGCTCTTGCCCGAATTTCATTGATGAGCGGCAAGGCTTCGTCCTGGCGGTTTAGCTCTATGAGCGCCTCTGCCTTCATTAGCAAGACATCTGCATAGCGAATTATATCGATGTTTTTAGATGAGCCGTAGAAGGGACCAACTTTTTTAAAGCAGGGACAATCGCCGGCCTGTTGTTCTTTCATATTTCCGAAGCCTCCGTAAAGTGCGGAAATCCGTTCCCAGCTATGGTCGTAGACAATGTCCGGGTCGTACTTAAACGGGTGACCCACAATCGCTACGGTGTGATCGATGCGTGGATCAACGGTGACGCCACTGGTCTGAAGGTCAGCATCGGTAAGTACAACATCGTTAAAAGTATCGAACTTCGGCAGTCCATTTGCAGTGGTTGCAAACGCGTTGATCATATTCTGACTTGGCATATGGAACCAGCAGCATCCATATTGAGGCGCGAGGCTGTAGTTAAGGCTGGTCGACATGCTGAGTCGGCCAATAGCCGTTCCGTCATCAATGGAATATTGAATTGCAAAAATAGATTCCGGGCCATTGTCAAAGCCGTACAAAAAGTTCTCTGCAAAATCAGGTTGTAAGCTGTACCTACCGGAATTGATTACCTCGGTGGTGAGGTCGACTACTTGATTCAGGCGCGCTGGATCTATGCCGGTAACCGTATGTACTTCGTTCTGGGTATATGCCTGGTAAAGGCGGACTTTCGCGAGATAAGCCATCGCCGCGAATTTGTTCGCTCTTCCGACTTCCGTTTGAATTTCGGGGAGATTGTCAATTGCAAATTGAAAATCGTCGGCAATCTTGTTGAATAGCTCATCGTTTGTCAATGCATCGTTCGATGTCTCCAGAATTTGCTCGCGTGTAAGTGTTTCGTCAATATACGGGATGAGCTTCCACATTAGCTTTCCGACGAAGTGAGCATGCCCTCTTAAGAAACGCATTTCCGCTATCCGGGTGGTTCTGGTTGGAAGCTCAGCATCGGTGAATGCATTCAGGCTGGTAATGGCAAAGTTTGCTCTTGAAACGACAGCGTACAGTTGCGTCCATGTAAGTGGAAGGTAATCCGTAATGTCAGGCGTTGTAAGGTTGTACTGCTCGAACCGGTTTATCGTAAACTGATCCTGCACGCTGCCACCCCCCTTATACGCGTCATCTGATCTAACACTGCCGTAAACCCACATGCTGGTGATTGAGCGGTCCCAAAAATCATTGCCGATGGCAGCATAGGCAGCGGTTACGAGTTTTTCCGCGTTCTCCAAAGACAATGCCTGCTGCTCAGTCAACGTTCCCTTCGGACTGAACTCAAGAAAATCCTCACAAGACTCGAGCAATACAACGCTCAATACGAATAATATTTTTATAATGGTTGGTTTCATAATCTTCTTCCTTTATTAGTTCAATGTCAGGTTCAAGCCAAAGGTGTATGAGGTGGGTACAGGTATCTGGTCCAAGCCGACCATTTCCGGATCTTTAATTTCATATTCGTCCGACTTAAACCAGAACAGATTGTCACCCATTACAAACAGGCGTAGGGTTTGGATCCTTGCTTTCGCTAACAGATCGCCGGGGAGCGTATAGCCCAGTTGTACATTTCTCATTTTAAAATAAGAAGTGTTCACTATAAAAAAATCAGAGTTCCTGCCCTCGTTATTGGCATCCACCAGTGAAAGCATGGGCCTGTGCGAGCCGGTATTTTGAGGGGTCCAAGCTTCCAGTACACCCTTACCGTTATTTTGATTTACAGACAACCGGTTTTGCAGCGAGTTATATGGATCCACCCCCGACCTGCCAGATATCCCGGATCCAAACAACGACAGATCAAAATTTTTGTAAGCCAGATCTATCCGGATACCATATTCGAATGCCGGCAGGGTTGTACCGAGCCAATCCTGATCCAACGCATCAATGTTGCCATCGTTGTTCAGGTCCCTATACCGGATCCTTCCAATGCCCTTACCGACCTGATTTGCGTGGGCACTAACTTCTGCCTGATTTTGAAAAAGACCATCAGACTTGTACCCGAAGAGCGACAATTGAGAATGACCGACTATCGTCTTTTCCTGGTTGCCCGGATAGGCGGTCCGTACTTCCTCCGGCAGCTCTGTGATCTTGTCTTTGAAACTTGCCAGGTTTCCATTTATGCTATAGGAAAAAGCTCCCACCTGATTTCTATAGCCCAATACAATTTCAAATCCTTTATTTTCCTTGGTAGCGCCATTCACCCATCTGAGTTTTCCCTCTCCCACAGCAGCTGCAATGGGTGGCTGAATTAAAATATCGGTGGTTTCGCGGGTAAAATAGTCGAATGATCCAAAGATCTTGTCGTCCACAAAACCAAAGTCAACACCAATATTTAGTTCCGAAGTCTGCTCCCACTTCAATCCAAGATTCTCAGCTTGTACCGAAACAAATCCTGAAGGAAGAGCTCCGCCGTCAGCACCTGCTAAGTCGTATGCAGTACCGATATTAAGCCATTGACCAGGAAACCCCACCCCATTGTTAAACAGTGTTCCATATCTTGGTTCATACAACCCAAATCGCGCGACGTCACCAATGTCCTGATTACCCACTCGGCCAAATCCCGCGCGGATCTTGAGGTCGGAAATGAAGGTAAGTTCCTTCATAAATTCTTCGTTGACAATTCTCCATCCAAGATTTACTGCAGGGAAAAAACCATATTCGTTTTCTTTACCAAATCTTGAAGAACCATCGCGACGCAGGGTTACGGATGCAAGGTATTTATCGTCATACACATAACCGATCTTACCAAACTGTGATAGTAATCGGTTGCCGGTTGCCGATCCCGAAGTTACGTTCCGGCCTGACCCAGCATCGATATAAAAGAAATCTTCTGTTTGACTGGAGAAGTTTTCACGAAATGCTCCGAACCCTTCCTGGTCCGTTTTTATAGCCTCGATACCGACAAGGAAATTGAAATTGCTCTTGCCCGCTTTGAACGTATAGTTTAAAGTGTTCGACCAGGTGATACTCCTAAGGTTCGTCGTATTGCGCTGAAGGCTGTTCACACTTCTTCCCAAAAAGCCTTCCTGGAATGCCAGCTCGATATTTTTTACTTCCGTGTTGGAATAGTCAAGTCCGGCGTTGGATCTGAAGATCAATCCTTTGATAGGCTCGATCTCTAGAAAAGTATTTCCAAATAAAAAGGCTTTGATCGTATTATCCCAACGGTTGCGGTACTGCATCCCTACCGGGTTATTCCTGTCGGAGTACCCTGCACCTACAGGGCCGGCAAATTCTCCATCCGTTCTGTAAACAGGGATTGTTGGCGCCAGCGTGACCGCCTGGTTCGTGTTGGCCGAATTACCAAGGTCGGCAGACACCAGCGTCTCGTTCGATGACGAGAATTCAGAATTTACACCGATCCTCACTTTCTTGTTGAAAAAGCTGGTGCTAGCATTTATTCTTGCGGAATAGCGCTCAAAGTCCGTGAACTTAAATGTGCCGGTATTCTTTACATTTCCAAAATTTATCAGCAGTGCGCTGTTTTCGCTGCCTGCAGAAACTGTAAGATCGTTTGACGATAGCGTTGCATTATCATAGGATTCATCCTGCCAATCGGTGTCGCCGGCAGGCACCAAAGGATCACCACCAACAAAAGGATTAATGTTGACTTTGTTAAGCACGGGGTTATCGAAGTCGCCGTTCCAATCAAAAGTGTAGATAGCTGAATTTGGTTGTGTCCTGTCGTTTACGGCACCTTGCCAAAGAGCCCGGCCTCGCTCCTCCGCATTGAGCATGTCGATTTTCTGAGGCTCCGTGGTCAAAATTGCAACGCTTGAATTAAGGGTTACGCTAAAGCCTTCGCCGCCTTTCGTTCTGCCGTCTTTTGTCGTAACAATAATGACACCGTTAGAGGCTCTCGACCCATATATCGATGCAGCTGAAGCGTCTTTCAGAACCTGAACTGATTCGATTGATCCGGGGGGCAAGCTTTGAAATACCTCTGGCCTCTTGGTGGGAACTCCGTCAATGACGTACAGGGGATCCGTGTTGCCCAAAGTGTTGGAACCACGAATAAGGATGCGGCTGTTTTCTCCATTCGGAGAGCCGCCTCTTTTCTCAATATACAATCCCGCAACCCTACCTTGCAGTGCCTGCATGGGGTTGCCAGTTGCATTATTCCTGACAGGCGCCAAGTCAACGACGGAAACGGCACCAATGAGGTCGGCCTTTTTTTCACCTGAATAACCCGTTACCACAATTTCCTGAAGGGTCGTGATGTCTGCGGCAAGGTCAACGTCTATGTTAGACCGGTTTCCAACAGCAACCTCCTGGGTAACATAACCCACGAATGAAAATACGAGGACATCCGTGGGTGAAGCGCCAATCGTGTATCCTCCGTTCACATCCGTCATAGTTCCGGTACTGGTTCCTTTTACAAGAACGTTTACACCAACAAGTCCCCCTCCTCCCTGCTCCTTGACAGTACCACTGATTTGGGTCTGCGCGTAAGTATGGGCAGACAGAAGGCACATGACGAGAAAAACTGCCACGTGCCAGAGTTTTAGTAGAGTTTTCTTTTTCATTGATTTAGTTTTTTGTTTCTATCCTTATATTTTGTTTACTATCATGCGAAATACTAATTATCATATCTGAACTTTCGTTTCCACCTTTTCAGATTTCTCCAGCTTTGATTCAAGTTCTTCTAGTGATTTTCCTTTTGTTTCGGGCATAATTGTCAAAACAAAAACGAGCTGAAGCGTCATCATAACAGTGAAAATCAAAAACGAAGTGCCGCCTCCTATTTTTTCGCTCATGTAGGGAAAAACAAACGCAATAACTGACGCCATTAGCCAATGAGTGAAGCTTCCAAGCGCCTGCCCTTGTGAGCGAACCTCGTTAGGAAATATTTCTGAGATAAACACCCAAATCACCGCTCCTTGTGAAAACGCAAAAAATGCGATGAAAACGAAGAGATAAAGCGGTACGGCATAACCGCTGAAATCTTCCGTGTAAAATGAACGTGCAACGAGCGCAAGCGTGGCAATACAGCCTAGCGAACCCACGATCATAAGCTTGCGACGGCCAAAGCTGTCGATGATCGTCATCGCGAGCAGCGTAAAAAAGAAATTAACTACGCCTATCCCAGCCGTTGAAAGCAGCGATGAGTCGGTGCCCAATCCGGCCATTTCAAAGATCCGCGGAGCATAATAAATAATGGCATTGATCCCGGATGCCTGGTTGAAAAATGCAAACAGCATCGCGAGTGTGATTGGGAATGAATGTTTTGAAGTAAAAAGTAGCGACGGGGAATTCCCGTTGCCTGGAGTCGAACTCAGTTTTATGGTTAGTAAGTCTTTTTCTGCCGTTGCTGGATTTATTTTTCTAAGGACTTCGCGTGCTTCGTCAAACAAGCTTTTTTTAACGATCAGCCACCGCGGACTTTCCGGAACAAAAAGAACCAGGATCATGAACAATACTGCAGGAAAAGCCTGGACTCCCAACATCCATCGCCATGAATTATCTCCGATGTCCTGTAGGAGATAATTCGACAGGAATGCGATCAGTATTCCCAACACAACATTGAATTGAAACATGGCTACGAACCGGCCCCGATGCGATGCAGGCGACAATTCACTGATATACATTGGCGCCGTCACGGAAGAACAGCCGACGGCCAAGCCACCCGCAAACCTGAAGAACAAGAAGACATACCAGTTGAAAGCCAGCGCGGTTCCAATTGCCGAGACCAAAAAAAGAACGGCAATGCAAAAGATCGTTTTCTTTCGGCCAAACTTGTCCGATGGTATGCCTCCAAGCATTGCGCCGAAAACAGTACCGATCAAAGCAATTGATACCGTGAGACCATGTTCAAAGACATTCAGTCCCCACAATACCTGTATCCGCTGCTCCGCACCGGATATTACTGCTGTGTCCAGTCCGAAAAGAAACCCACCTAGCGAAATTATGGCAGCCCAGATAAAAACCTTTCTCGTATTCATTGGATGAATTTTTCGAGAATAAAATTATCGGGCAGACCGACAGCAGGATTCGCTGCCAGTATCAATTTCGTTAAGAATCAGATCAAATTGAGGGCAGATATGCGTTTGCGACAACGATTGCGCTAAATCAGCTTAATAGTGATCCTTTCGCAAAATTTTTCCTCCTCATATCGAAAAAGCTATTTCAAAATTGTATCAAACATTAGTTATTGTTTCATAGAATGCCGGTTTGAGAAGTTTTGAACTCCCGGGGCGATAAATTAAACTTGGCTTTAAACGACGTGGAAAAATACGTGGATGAGGAAAACCCAACCTCGGATGCAATTTCAGAAATTGTTTTCTCAGTATTCAAAAGCAGGTGTTTCGCCTTTTTCAACCGCACACTTATAATATAGTCATTGACGCTGTAGCCCAG
>DASUTP010000635.1:0-3843 GCA_036374515.1 Chryseolinea sp.
GATACTATATCCGTAACCCGTACCGTGTAGGTCCCTGCGGACAGGCCTTGAGCCGTTATGTTGCTTACACCTGTTACACTGCCCACCGTCGTTCCCAATGCTGTCGTAGTGCCATTGCCCTCGAACCACTGAACATTGAATTGTCCCGCTGCCGGGGCAACGCCACCGATATTGATCGTGATCCGACCGTTTGGCGTAATGCCTGTACAATTGGTATTCGCATTGGTTGTGACAGCGGTAACTACGGGATTAGCATACGTGTCATTAATCGTAACTATTTCCGTATCGATACAACCATTGCTGGTGTTAGTGGCCTCAACGGTATAAACACCCGCAGAGACTCCGGCGATATTTGGAGAGCTGCTGATCAGGTTAACAGCAAGCGTATTATTTCCCTTAAACCATTTGAAGGTGTGCCCGGCCGTACTTCCCGATATTGACGCACTGGCCGCTCCGGTTAGCGTCGTACAGGAGGTTTGATGTGATGTGACAGTAGCCGTAACCGGGACAATTTGTTTTGATACAACAGTCGCAATGAGGGGCGCTGAGCTACATCCAGTGGATTTCTGGGTGGCTACTACAGTATAATTTCCAGGCGAGATATTCGAATATGTGCTTCCGGAAAAATCGGACGTTGGTTTCACACTACTTCCATTATACCAATAGAAGTCGTATCCGTTCGTAGCGTTGCCTACCTTGGCGGATGCACTTCCTGAATTTGCCGGATTGCAATTTGCTTCTGTCACAGTAGCCGTTACCACCGGCTTTACAGTGTTATCAGTTACTTTTGCAGAGGCAAGGATTTGACAACCCGTTGCCTTTTCCGTAACCAAAACGGAGTATACCACATTGGACACGTTCGTAATAACATGACTTTTTGAAAGGATTGGACTGGTACCAAACACGTTTCCTTCAAACCACTCATACGTATAATTGCCAAATGGGTCGCCACCATTTATGGATACCGTTAGTTTTCCATCGGGATTTTTGCAGCTCGTGTAAGGGGAATTTTCTGTAATAACAGCTGTGGGAGTTTTTGTCTGCTGTCCCACGACCACCTGCGCTGAGGTTGATCCGCATTTTGCTCCTTTATGGTAAGCTATAATTGAATACGTTCCGGCAGCGAGCCCGGTTCTCACCGGACCTTTGAACACTGCCTGTGCTGTATCTCCTACGGTCGGGCTATCAAACCAGTAAAACGTATAGCCGACTGTTTCTTTCGTTGTTCCTACCAGCCTGTAAACTTCCGCAGCTCCATTGGGTGGTACCGGCGAGGTTCCGCATTTAATGTCGTTTGATATGAGAGCAGTCTGAATTGCGAATGGAGTCGGCACAACTCCAGCTGAGACAATGTTGTTGGCGTAATTACATTCTGTGAAAGTGGAATTGGGGAGCTTAATGGGTGTGGGAACCGTGGTACCATTGTCATTAAGCACTACAAATAATGTAAAGTTCGCGCCGCTTCCCTGCACTGTCATATCCGTGAGTGACACCACATCATTCACATTAAATTTGGTAAGATTGATATTTACGGTATTGAGTTTAACTGCCCCGGCCAGTGAAGGATTACCCTGGTAAAAGGTTATTGGAAGGCTACCGCTAAGGCCAAGGTCCCCGATATTTTTAATATCCAAGGAGACCTTAAAGGCCTGGTCCGGACAAGTCGGTGGAGTGATCTTTACAGAGCTGGGATCGTAGGTAATATCTGGAGAAGCGTACGTAGGGCATCCTTTTGTATCAAGGAAAGGAGATTGATTTAAGAACGTGTTTAAAGCGCGGTGGGGACCCGTGGTACACGCGCCCGTTGAGAAGACAAGATGATGCTTTTGTTGTATCCTGGGGATCGTAAGATCATCGTTTACATTCACGTTAAAATACCCGTGCTGGTTCCACACCTTTCGCGCTGGCACCCAGGCCTCCAGGTTAGATTTATAGGTTCTAACCTGTCCATAGGGAGCCCGGTTAATATCATTGATGTTATCCGTATCGTTGGTTGCACAGATCACGCATATTTCCGTGGACCCGTCACCGTCAACATCCGCTACCACGGGATAATCATTTGCCGTTCTTGAGCGACAGGTTGCCTGCGTAAAAACGCTTCCGGTCTTACCATTGATGATGTACAGGTATGCTTCATCACGGTAGACTATCTCGACGGCTTTATCATTATTAAAATCAAAAACAGTCGTGCTCGTATAACCCGATGTTCCCTCGTTGATGTTTACCGAAATGGCAGGCCACAAAGGCGTGAAGTCTTCTTTGAGCGCATAAAGGCGATTGCCTGAAACGAAGGTTGTATTTGATTTACCATCGCCGTCGATGTCTGCTATGTTAAGCCGTCCGGTTCCATGTTGCCAGTTGTTGGGCGGTTGATAGACCTTATAGTCAGCATTCTTGACATCCCAGAAAAAAACGGAAGTAGCACCGCCTGTAGACCCCGTTGCACCGCTCATTAATACATCTAAAGAGCCATCCTGATTATAATCAGCCACACTTGTAAGGGAGGTAACCCATCCAAAACTTGTAAGCTTGGGATAATAGCTTGCAGCGGCCGGAATACTTTTCGCCAATGAAAGACTACCCCCATCCAATGTTCGCGCCCCCAGGTTTACACCGTAGATCGCTCCACCCATCACGAGCTCTAAACCTGCACAATCTGTGCATGCGGTATTATCGAGTATATCGACGGCTACCGGCCCTGAATCCATCGTTGTCCAAGTGCCACTGCCTTTTACCAGGCGGAGGCCTGTTTCAGCATCCAGTATTTCGTTTCGATAATACAACTCCACTTTTCCATCTTCATCAAAATCCGCTAGCCCCATAGTGATAGGCTGACCATAGATCGGTACTCGCCACTGCATTACACCTTTGCAGTCGTACGACGACATATAAAATGTAGACCCATCCTTTTCAGCAATGAAGATATCTCCACAATTGTCGCGCTTTACATTTCCGATCGCGTGATCGAAATATTCAGCGGTTCCGGTGATGTTACCCGCGAGCGGGTATTTGATGCTGAGGTCACGCCCGTCCAGAATGTAAATTTTCTTGTTGTCTTGATGGAGGGTTACAACCTCGGGAATTCCGTCGTTGTCAAGATCGCCGACTACCATCGTGCCTGACGTCCAGGTCGTCCGATCGGGTGATTTGGCTCCAAGCTTCATCTCGAACTTGGCAACACCAGTAGGTGGAACCTGACATAGTTTGTCACGGCCTACATAAAAGTCTTTGCACACAACGCTATTGGCACAATTGCTATCAAAACAATCAATGAATCCATCTCCATCGTTGTCGATGCCATCTCCACAATTCGATTCCTGCGCCAACACAGATAGCGATAACGCCATCATCACGAACACCAGTAAACTTTTTCTCATAAAGCCGCCATAAACAAAGTAATAGCTATACGCATCCTAATAAATCAAAGCACTGAGAGGGCTTTCGGAATAAGGTGGTATTCCAACTCTATTCTTTTACAGCTAGCAAGTAGGTCGTTCCGGATGAATTAAATTTATGATCCTGCCACGATATATTTTCTATGTAAGAATTCATTAATAATGGCAACCTTTAGCGACCAAATTCTCCGGACCTTTTCACTCTATAATTAAATGGGCAACAAATTTGCCAGCAACAGAGTCGATGAAATATATAGTTTGGAGGAAAAGCATTGCCGGGTTACTCATTTTTGCTTGTGTTGAAATAACTTCCGCGCAAATTATTCGCGTAGGGGCGAAAGTGGGACCACAAATGTCGTGGTTTGCTGTTGACGATCCGAAATACAATTCAGTAGCATCTGTCCGTCCAATGGTAGGATTTCACGCTGGATTGGTTGTGGCCTTTAAA
>DASUTP010000636.1:0-5281 GCA_036374515.1 Chryseolinea sp.
ATACCAGCAAAGACCCCCGTCGAGCGTTCCAATCCATAAATTCTTTCTCGAATCTTCGAAGACGCGGAATATATAATTGTTTGAAATGCTGGTAGAGTCTTGTGGATCGTGACGATATTCTACCAACGAATAGCCGTCATATCGTTGCAAACCGTCTTCAGTGCCAAACCAAAAAAAGCCCTGATAATCCTGAAGAATCGCCCTGATGTTCCCGTTTGCCAGGCCATCGTTGGGGGTTATGTGACTGAATTTGATATCCTGGCAAAAAGATATCCCCGCGGTCACAAATAATAATCCCACTGAACTAACAGCTTTTTTTATAAGTCCTTTCATAACCCGACTTGTTAGTCTACCGGAAGACAGATTCCTTGAGGGTGCTCCAAACAATAAAGAAGGTACAAAAAAATCTGTTTTGTCTAGCGCTAACAAAGATGGTATCAGAAGCGTTTACTATAATTTTTTGTGTATTTTTTGCCGACTTTCGTAGTTGATTCCTACCCGAAATCAATTATTAAGCGATGGGGGGAGTTGTTGGCCGGTTGCCGGGAACATTGTACAGGCAAGCTACTGTACTGGCATTACCTTCTTGCCCTTTTTCGATTTGATAAATGACTTCGCCGCTTTCAGTTTTTTTTTGGTCTGTTTGGAAATTTCGTTTTTCATTAGAACAAAAAACCTGGTCGCTACCTTCTCAACAATTCTTTTTGTCTTTTTGTTGGGATCGATTTGAAGCTGATCGACGATGTCATTCAAGGAATCCTTAGTTGTGTTAAGGATCACTTTCTTTGTTATTTTTTTCATAGGAATGATAGGATGTCAAAGCTATCGTTTATCGTTCAGTTATTTCGACTCATAACAAAAACTTCATCACTATTTCATTTTAAATTTTATTAATCCTAAACTGATCTTAATTTCGTTTAAAGAAAAATGAAGTGAAGCATTACAAATTTTTACTTCTCACTTTGATGGCACTTGCCACAAGTGCAGGATTTGCTCAAAAACAGCTTGTACTGCTTAGTCGTGAAAAGGTTATGTTGCGCCTAAATCCCGGCGATGAATTCGTTATTTCGCTGAAGGGTGATAAACGGAAAATGACCAGTTACATTAATAACCTTTTCGATACTGCTGTAATGGTGCATAAAACCATCATTCCGTTTCACAAGATTGACAAGATATATTTCAAACACTCAGCTTTTATCAATCGTTTCGGAAAGTTCTTAGTCGTAGGAGGGGTAGCTTATTTTGTTATAGATCAGTTCAACACGGTAGTTGTCCAGGGCGATGAGGCATCCTTGGACGACGCAGTTACAAAAGTATCGGTCGGTATGGTTGCCGTTGGTCTTCCAATGATGTTGATAAAGAAAAGGTATCTGCGCCTGGGTGGAAAATACAGGGTACTTGTGGTGGAAGAAGGATCGCCTTTTTATGAGGCTCCCCGCTATCCAATTGGTGAAGAGCCATAACGTTATAAGTGATAGCTCAGACCGAGCGTTAGGATGTTGTACTTCGCATCTTCATCAGACTGCGTGTCATAAATTGACGTGAAAAATTTCTGAGCTGAGAAATCGAGCCCGACTTTACGGCCTACAAGATATGAACTTTGCACAGCCAACCCCGCCTGAAATTCCCTGAACTCCCCTTTGCTGGAATCCTTGTAATCCGAAAAGGAGTTGTTCGAAACGTCATATGCATCTTTTACCTGGGTTGCGTGTAAGAGATAGGAAAGTAAGACGCCAGTTCTAACTTCAAGCCTTTCGTCGAGAAAGTTCATGCCACAAAGCAGCGGTAGCTGAACGGATAGCGTAGTCGTGTTCCCAATGTTTTCCGACCTTTTTGGCAAGGCAGCCGGGCTGCGAATGATATTCCCATCAGCGTCGCGCATGGTTGACCATCCATAGATCTGGCCGAACGGTAACCCTACGGTGGTAGGAGGAACGGGGTTGACCGGGACCTGAATGTCTGATGACAACCCCGTCACCTCAATCGTTCGTTGAAAGCGAAGATAGCTGACGGCCACCCCACTGGTGAGGAACAATCTTGACGTAAGCGGGTAATCGAATCTGCTCCCAATTTCAAGTCCCACCTTGGGAGTAAACGATTGTCTGATGCCTCCGGCAATTATGTACGAAGAGTAGCCGCTTGAAGCAGGAGCTGGAATGGGCAGAGTTACTTCCTGCGTCTCAATGTCTTTTATTATCGTGCAATTCGCAGACGTATATATCGTAAAGCGAGTCAGCTGCGCGTGACAAGATATTCCAATCAAAAAGCTGGCTAAAATCAAAATTTTCTTCATTTCGAATATATTTGCACTTTGAATATAAATAGAATCAGCAATTCATGACAACAGATCAATTGAAAGATTTAAAGGCTCGCGTTAGTGCCTTGAGGGGGTATCTTTGACTACGACCGTAAGAGCCTCGAAGTAAAAGACGAAGAATTAATTACACAGCAAGCCGATTTTTGGAATAAACCAAAAGAAGCGGAAGCCATCCTGAAAAATATCCGCACCAAAAAGGTCTGGACTGATGCGTTTGATAAGGTGTCCAAGCTCATGGACGACCTGGAAGTGCTCAATGAATTTCACGAAGCGGGCGATGTGGGCGAAGAAGAGCTACATCGCGAATTCGAAAAGACAGCGACTGCTGTTGAAGAACTGGAATTCAAGAAAATGTTGAGTAAGGAAGAAGATCAGCTCAGTGCCGTAGTTGAAATTAACCCTGGGGCTGGTGGAACTGAAAGTCAGGATTGGGCTGATATGCTCAATCGCATGTATATCATGTGGGGAGAAAAAAGTGGCTACAAAGTAACGCAGATCGACTACCAGTCAGGAGATGTAGCAGGCATAAAATCGGCTACACTGGAATTGGAAGGACCTTTTGCCTATGGAAAGCTCAAATCCGAGATCGGTGTACATCGCTTGGTACGGATCTCTCCGTTCGATTCAAATCAACGCCGTCACACATCCTTTGCTTCAGTGTTTGTGTACCCGAAAGTAGATGACTCGATCGAAATTGAGGTCAATCCGGCTGACATAGAAATTCAGACTTCGAGATCGGGTGGAGCCGGTGGTCAAAACGTAAATAAAGTTGAAACCAAGGTGCAGTTGACCCATAAGCCCACCGGGATCGTTATCGTCTGCCAGGTAGAACGGTCGCAACATGCAAACCGCGAACGTGCTATGCAAATGTTGAAGTCCAAGTTGTATCAGCTGGAGATCGAAAAACGGAATGCCGAAAGAGATAAGGTGGAAGCCGGAAAGATGAAGATTGATTTTGGCTCTCAGATCCGTAATTATGTCTTACACCCTTATAAATTGGTTAAGGATGCACGAACGGGCGTTGAGCGTCATGACGCGCAAACCGTTTTGGACGGAGACTTGGATGATTTTATTAAAGCTTATTTGTTGGGTGCCCAGGAGCAGACTAAGGTTTAGTGCAAAGGTTGTAACCGACATACGGTACTTTCATTAAATGGTTTGGAATTTAAATTCTCAATAGATCACAACAAAAATTTACAACACGCAATTCTGGCTTCTTTGCATGAGCTCGCTGCTGTTCTTTGCAAGCTTCAACATGCTTATACCGGATTTGCCCGCATACCTCACGAGTTTGGGCGGTGCGCAATACAAAGGCTTTATCATATCTCTTTTTACGGTCACAGCCATGTGCTCGCGGCCTTTTAGCGGCAAGCTTGCTGATACAGTAGGACGGGTGCCGGTGATGATGGTTGGATCCCTTGTTTGCTTTATCTGCAGTTTGATGTACCCGCTGCTTTCTTCCGTCGCGGGATTTTTGCTGCTGCGTTTATTTCATGGATTTTCAACAGGATTCAAACCGACGGGCCAGGCAGCGTATTTATCCGACATTATTCCCGCAGAACGCAGGGGAGAAGCAATGGGGCTTCTGGGAACTGCGAGCTCTATTGGAATGGCGGGTGGCCCTGCCGTGGGTGGCTTATTATCGAATCAGTTCGGTATCGATGTTATGTTTTATTGCTCAGCTGGTTTTGCCTTGCTGTCTGCCGTTATCCTTGCCGGCATTAAAGAAACCGTAAAGGAAAAACATCGTTTTCATCCAGGACTTTTAAAAGTAAATCGCTCTGATTTATTTGAACCCCGCGTCATTGCGCCCTGCATTGTCATGTTATTCCTTGGTTATTCGTACGGAACAGTATTTACGCTTATACCTGACTTCGGAGAATATGTGGGCATCAAAAATAAGGGACTGCTGTTTACCTACATGACCATTGCCTCTCTCGCTGTCAGGTTGATTGGCGGAAAGGCGTCCGACACTTACGGCAGAAAACCGGTTCTGCAAGTTTGCTCGTTATTGGTAATACTTGCCATGATCGTGATCGCGCTTGCTGAAACGAAGCTCCAGCTAATTTTAGGTGTGGCTTTTTACGGGCTGGCGCACGGTACCACCTCGCCTACATTGCTGGCCTGGGCGACTGATTTGAGCGATCCGAGATTTAAGGGGAAAGGTGTTGCTTCGGTCTATATTTTTATGGAATTCGGAATAGGTTTCGGCGCTTTCGCCTCCGGACTTATTTATGCAAATGACCCGATGCGGTTTGCTCTTTCTTTCGGCATCTGCAGTGCCTTGGCGGGAATGGCGTTCATCTATCTGTTGTTGAAGAGATCGCCGGATAGTGTAGTGCCATGAAAAGAATTTCATCGTACATATTTGCGGCGGTGGCTGTGGGAGTTGTGCTGACGGAGATCGTGACAATTCCATACCTGCATCAAATATTTAAGCCGTTAATCATGCTCACCCTCGCTGTGTTTTATTTTTATAACTGCGAAAACCGGACAACAGTGGTTTGGCTCGCTATGTTTTTTTCATTTGCAGGCGATGTGCTTCTCATGTTTGATTCCCTGGATGCAAGATTCTTTATGGCAGGACTCACGGCTTTCCTGCTGGCACATGTCTGTTATATTCTCGCGTACCGGCAGTATCAGAACGCGGTCGCGGATCACGAACTGAAAGGTATTCAGAAAATACGATTTGCCTTTCCGATCGTACTGGCCGGAACTGGATTGCTTGTCATCCTTTATCCCTCTTTGGGTCCCATGAAAATACCGGTGACGGTGTACGCAATTATACTGATTATCATGGTGATCAATGCAATTTTTCGGTACGGTCGCACAAGCAGTGCAAGCTTCTGGCTGGTGTTTGCCGGATCGCTCTTATTTATGGTATCAGATTCGTTACTGGCAATAAATAAGTTCTTCCATCCCGTTCCGGTTGCGGGATTTTGGATCATGAGTAGTTATGTTCTG
>DASUTP010000637.1:0-6397 GCA_036374515.1 Chryseolinea sp.
TTGGTGCTACAACAAAATCGTATTTAATGTGATCATCCTGTGAGTAGACTTTAAGGTCAATACCCGAATAGATCGAAGGATAAATAAACCCATCATAGGCAAACACGTTGGAGGCCCAGTGTTCTGGATCATTGCCAACAAAATAATTGTAATGTTCCGAAGACTTTCCAAACGGCAACGGAATGGAACTCCTGTTGGCTCCCAGGAAAGTGACTTCAACGGCATGTCCGTTGATCATTTCCATTCCACGACTGGCGTCGGACTCATTCCTGTTATCGTGAGAATGCTGATGGAGTTCCTCCATCCTTTGTTCATCTAAAAAGTAATACTGGAATTTACCTGATTGGAAAATCATGTTTCCACCCGGAACCCGGGCGGAAAAGTTTACTTCAGCAGGCCATTGATTTTTATTTTCAATAAATTTCACACCCGGCGCCGTGTTGGCCAATGCTAAAATTTCAGAAAACACAAGCCCTATCACCAGGAATGATGATCCACAATTCCTGAACTTCCACAGCATAAAGAAAAATTAAGTAACGGCTCCGAAAAGGCAAGATAAGGAATTATCGTCTGAAAAGCTGTCTGCTCACAGTAATCAGCCGACAGCTATTTTACTGCAACGCTGCAACCGGGTTCTTGGATATTTTCGCCAATAATTGTACACTTTCGGCTAGCCCATTTCAAGGTCCCAAATCGGGACGAGGGCAAAAGCGCTTAATTCAGAAGTTGGCCCAACTGGCAAACAGCACGCCATGCTGTAAGGTGACAACTGACTACATCAAAACATGTACCCCAACCTGATGTAGCCCAACGTTCCTTCCACACTATGGCCCATCTCCACCGACAGAACCGCCATATTAAACGGCGTAAACCATAACCCTCCACCCCAGCTCTTATGCCATGCATTTGATTTTCCTGACGGCGCCGTTGGATCGATGCCATTTTCATCCTTAAACCACACGCGACCGAGGTCGTGAAATCCTAAGACACCCAGGCTCGCCGGAAAGAGATATGTCCGGATGCTGAGCAACCTGATCCTCATTTCCAGGTTGGTATAAAATTTACGATCCCCGTAAAACCGTGTCTTTCTGAATCCCCGGATCTCCGTTTTTCCATCCAGAACCTGCGCCTGGTAAAATTCATAGGTACCCGTGTTCAACCCGCCGCCTATGCGGGCTGCAAAAACGACCCGGGCTCTTGCATGAAAGGATTGATATAAAGAGACGAAGCCCTCAAAATGCGAAAAATCACTTGCCCTTCTATCGGTGCCGATCATGTTCCTGCCCGTCAGGCTCAACACGACCCCGCGCGACGGAAGCTGCACGCTGTTTTTCTTGTCGATAGTAAAATTCCACGTTGCTCCTGTATATCCGTTGTGCTCGGCAAAAAGATCATATGGAACTGTCGCGGCATATTCGCTGATATAACGGTCGTGGTCTTCATCAGGCTTTTCGATCCCGATCCTTTGAAACGCCGGCCCGATTTTGATTGTACCGAAACCTCCCACCCTCCGCGTCAGGTATGTTTCCAGTCTGATTTCTTCAAACCGGAAGCGATAAAAATCGATGGGTCGTTCGAGATCATACTGAGGTTCCTCGTCGATTTCCTGATTGAACACTGACTCATTCCCCATTCCGAAAAAGTTGTTCACATAATTCGGGACTTTCAGATCAGCGTTTATCTCTATCCCCCATTTTCCAATAACCTCGGAGAAGTCGCCCCGGTAAAGCAGGTTATAAGAACTGGTTCTTGGTGCAACGCTCGCCAGGACAATATGACGACTTTTGAACGGAACCTTGCGAAATCCCTCCTTTTGATAATAAAAACCACCGCCGATAAAGAATCCGTCATCTACGTTGTAGTTCCCGTAAACAATCGGCGCCAGTCGATCGTACTTAAAAGCCTTTCTGTCGTAAGCATTCACACCCGGATTGCGGGAAATCCTGTTACCTGTTTCGCCTTTCGAAATTACCTTGCTCGTCGAATCTTTTACATCGTAAAACAACGTACAGTGGCCCAGTCCATTTACATGGGAATTATCTTCCAGCAGGTCCCGGCCATCGCCACCGATGACTCTTACCAAAATGCTTTTTGACGAACTTCCCTCCACCTTGATCTTATCGTCGCCACCCTGAACATAAATATTGACAGATTTCGTCTCCGACTTTTTAAATGTACGCCCGTAAAGCTCCTTTCCGACATCCCCATCTTTTCCGACTTTAAAAATGCGCACGCTTACGCTTCCGGAAGGTTCTCTCTTGACCTCAACGTACTCGTCCTTGTTCGATCCGACGACATTTACCTCACGCGCTAAAAATTTGTAGTGTTCTATGGCGTATTCTACCAACTTAGCCCTTCGCGCTTTTAATTTTCCAATGATCGTTTCGGCATCGAGTTCATAAAGCTCCTTTGGCCAGGAACGGATTGATTGCTCTATAATGTCGTCCGTAAGGCGTGACTGCAGGTCTTTGGCGGTGTTGATCCAGTCTTCCTCGCTTGGCTCAGTCAGGAACGATCGATCAAAATACCGGGCATTGTACGATAGCCCGGAGGGCCAGTTGATATCGTCATCAAACCCTTCAAATTTTGGGAGCGCCCACCTCCGGCTCCAGATCTTTGGGACGATTCCCTCGTTCAGAAAAAAGGCCTGATCCCGGTCGCGCGGAATTGGTCTGAACTCATCGCCCTTTTTACTTTTAAAGGTTGCCCATCGCCATTGATCGTCGTGTCGGTCCCAGTCGCCAATCCAGATATCAAACAGCCGGGAGCGAAGGACAAATTTCTGATCGACATGGTTGTCATTGTCCTTGGCAAGCTTTTCTAAAACTTTACTCGTGTTAATAATATCCTCGGAATTGCCAAAAAACCCTTTATCCGACCAATCGCCCGCGGGTCGCTCTTCGAACAGTGAAAGGGTGTTTGCAAACTCCTCGCGGTAAATTCCAAGCCGGGGATCGTCGGGAATATAAACGACTTTCGGGTTTGTATGATAAATTCCGGCAGCGTCGGCGAGCGGCGGAATTACCAAAGCGGCATACGGATGTGCCGCGGAAATCTGGTCTTGCACCAGTGACTGCACCACGGTCTTACGAAACATTTCAGGGACGGCTTTTTCCGGAAATTTTTCGATGGACCTCAGCACATATTCGCGACCGGTGGAATCTTCCAATCGAAGCGACAGCGTTTGCATGCCGCCACCTTTCTGCAGAATTTCAAAACCTCCGTTGTGCTTACCAATGTCGAACACAGGCACCTCAATCTCCTGTTCCCAGGCATCCCTGTAGTTTTTACCAAGAAACCTTTTCTTGCCTTTACCCGCATGATATTGGGCGCTTGCCTTCACCTTTACCACTTTGCCGGCAAAGTCAAGTTCCTGGGGAACATGGGGTTGATGAAAGAAGCGGCCCAGCGCTGGCAACGAATCCCGGAAGACAATTTTTCCCTTTGGAAAATCAGCATCGACTTGAAAATAAATCAATTGGACGCCGCCATCGTTGAGAATGTTGGCTTTTACAAATCCGGTTTTACTAACAGCAAACCGGGCATATTTCTTTTTCTTGACCACAGTCGTTTTTACTCCGGCGCCGCTAACTATAAAATAGCTGCTATCTTTTACGATAGCCTGCAGCGTGTGTTCATGTCCGGCTGCGTAAATGGTGCCCGGATATTGCGCCATAAGTTTGGTCACCTGTGTAATTATATCCTTGTATGCCGGGTGAGCCGTGTCCTGAATATCGCCCATCCATTTGCGATACAAAGGATAGACCGAGCCCACCAGAGGAAGGGGAAGATAAAGCCGGGGATTCACGGCAGTTAATGGAAACAAGTGATCCTTGGCCGTAAACACACCGCCATGCTCGCCATAAGTAATCAATGGATGGTGCGCGGCCAGAATAATCCGTTTTGATGTATTGCGAACGAATATATCGTTCAGCAGCAGCAACGCATCCCCTGGCGTTTTTGCATCGCATGAACTTTCTTCTCCTTCGGGCCGGTTTTCAGGCTGTAAAAACCACTGGGTATCGATTATAACCAGCAATACATTCTTGCCGATCGGAACTTCAATAGGGCCTGGACAACCATCTCTTGGCAAAAGAGTTACCTGCTTATCATTTAAGGAATCAAGCCATTGCTGCTGATTCATTATCTGCTGCCAGCCGTGCCGTTTGCCTTTCTGCCAGTCGTGATTACCGGGAATAAAAATTCCTTTTGCACGTGTTCCCCTGATCCAGTTCACCTGTGTTTCCAGGATCGTTTCGGAAATGGCTCGTTTCTTATGATCGGCATCGGGCATGCCCTTCGGATAAACATTATCGCCCAGAAACAGAACTGTGGATGGGATGCCAGAATTCTGAATGTCGGCCCGGATTACATCGCCGATTGAGCTGTTGACGATAAATGGTTCGCCGGCGTCGCCGATGAAATACAAAGACTGAATAACACTTTTGTCACCTGGTTGCGCATGAGCCCCTGCCAGGGATAAAATGGCACACAAAAAAGATAGTACAGGTCTGATCATGCGGTTATTTGCATCCGGCTTACCGGTTTTTGTAACGCCATGTAAAATAAAAAGTTTGGGGATGCTTTGAGAGCGGTGTCCGGCTGAAAGACAAAAATATTTTTACCTTTAGCAATTAACAAGAGCATGGAGTCAGAATTCATACGGCAAGCGAAAACTCTGGCGGAGAAAGTCTTCAAGACACGGGCGTTTGAGAAACATGTTTTTCACAACTACGATCATACCCAGGATGTGGTCAACGCTGTGGTTACGATCGGCCAGCATTCGAACCTGAGCGCAGATGAAATGGAGTCGGCCTTGGTGGCTGCCTGGCTTCACGATCTTGGATACGAACAGGGTTCGAAAAATCACGAGCAGCTGTCCGCGCAAAAAGCCTACGGCCTGTTGGAAAGTTTGGGAGCACCTCAGAAAAAAATTACTGAAGTCACCGAAGCCATTCTTGCCACTCGCATGCCCCAGCAGCCAAAAACCATGGTGAGCAAGGTGTTATGTGATGCCGATTTGTACCACCTGGCAACCGAATCGTGCCTGGAAAAATCAAACATGCTCAAGGAAGAATGGAAGGCGTTGGGGACAAAGGAAATGTCTGACGACGAATGGCTGAGTTCTACATTGGAATTTATGGAGCGACACTCCTATCATACACCTTATGGACAAACGGTGCTCGAACAGGGTAAGCAGAAGAATATCAAGAAATTAAGAAAGGCCGTAAAGCCGAAGGTCAGTGGCAAGAAATACCGTAAACTGGAAGAGGAAGTTGAAAGGCTGCGGGTAAAACTGGAAAAGGAAAAAAGCCTGAAGCCCGATCGCGGGATCGAAACGATGTTTCGTACAACATCGCATAATCATATCATGCTTAGCCAGATGGTTGATAGCAAAGCAAGTATTCTGATCACAATTAACTCGATCATTTTGTCGGTGATCGTATCGGTTCTTATACGGAAGCTTGAAGAAAACTCTTACCTGCTGGTTCCAACGATCCTATTGGTAACGGTATGTTTGGCCACTATGGTTTTTTCCATACTAGCCAGTCGGCCGAATGTGTCATCGGGAAAATTCACCCGGGAAGACATTGAAAATAAACGAACTAATCTCCTGTTCTTTGGAAACTTCCACGCCATGAAAGTGGAAGATTATCAATGGGGAATGCAGCAAATGATGAAAGACGCGGACTATTTGTACGGTAGTATGATCAAAGACATTTACTATTTAGGAAAGGTGTTGGGTCGAAAGTACCGTTTTTTAAGAATCGCATACAGTATTTTCATGTTCGGTTTTGTGGTTGCAATTCTGTCCTTCATCATCGCGCTGCGATTATCGGCCAACCCCGGCCTCTGAACGTTTTTTAAGAAAACAGAAAATGCAGATACCGAGTTGCACGGTAACTGTAGATACTATCATTAAAATCAGTTCCATAAAAAGGGTGGTTGTTTGAGATATGAAGGTACCTGAAGTCCTTAAAACCAGTTATCATCATTGTTTAATTTGCCTATACTTACGATGACCTAACCAAATACTCCTTCGAATGGATTTGAAAAAGAGGCTTAATTTGGGACAGTCAAAAATGCAAACGCATGAAGTGGTTGATTATGTGAATGGTATCCCAAATCGGTTTAAAGAATTGATTGAAGTGCTCCTCGCCGGCCCTTACCGGGTTACGCAACACGCCGCTTGGCCTTTAAGTATTTGTGTAGAAAAATGGCCGTATTTGATTGATCCTCACCTTGGAAAAGTGCTGAAAGCCTTGGGTAAACCTGGCATCCACGACGCAGTGACGCGCAATACGATGCGCTTGCTTCAGTTCATTGATATTCCAAAGCGATACCGCGGAGCAGTGGCGGAGTTATGCTTTGCCTATCTACAAAACCCGAAGCAAGC
>DASUTP010000638.1:0-4075 GCA_036374515.1 Chryseolinea sp.
AGCCGTCTGTACTGGGCAAAATTGTTCCGTTACCAACAAATCTTGCCGCCGGATTCAGCTGCTCAAAAGTAATAGAAGTCGAAGAGGCTACCTTCATCCGGTAATCGTTGATGTTGCGGACCCCTTCTTCTACATAGATAGTCTTGCTCCCGGACTGACGAACGGGCGGGTAGACCCAAATTTCATTGTCATGAATTTCAAACTCGAGGGTAAGCGCCCGGTCTTCTTCAATTGAAATAAGTCCACGCAGCTCTTGTTTCTCTTTTAACGGGTCTGAGAATTGTAGCACAACGTATTGGTTGGGGTTTTGAACAACTTTTGTATTAACGATCTTAAAATCGCCTAATGCAGGAATGTCCACCTCCTTTTTGTCCTGCGATGGTACACCCAGGTTTTTCCCATCTACTGATATAGTAACCTTGCCGGCGCTTTCTTTTCGGACAACATCTTCTACAATGAACATATGTTGCTTGCCTTCAGCGGTATGCGTCCACGTAACCTTCAGATCCTTGTCATTCTGTCGGGCCAAAAGCATACTCTCCACAGTTTTATCGTCGGCAAAGTCTGCCGTGTTGAGCGCACCTTCGATTCTTTGACGTGAAAGTTCAGTTTTAACGTATGGTTTAACGTTGTCGATAGAGAGTTCAAAATTTTGAGGCATCACTTGAAAGGAGAACGGAAACTCACGCAGCTCTTTTGCAACTGTAACAAGTTTCGAAAGCTGGAAGGTGGCTTCGTAAATTTGGCCAGAGCTCATTCGCGTGTCCGGAATAAATTCAATGGTGCGCTTGTCTAGCCAAAGCGTTTTGCCTTTGAGGGACGGGCTGAACGAAAAAAGACTAACACTTGATTCGCGTCCGATAAATGAAGAGTCGACGGCATCGATTGCCAGTATGACCCGGATGCCGGAGCCAGAGGAGATGACACCCGCCGTATATGAAGTGATGTATGCGCTAAAGGCAGGGTTGATAAAATTGTCCGACACCTTTTTGCCCCTGCTTTCGGTAAAGTAAAAGATACCGGACGCAATAATACTAATTGCCACCACGGTAATGGCAATCTTTTTCCAAGGAAGGTTTTGCATAAAAAGAAGAGATTTTGGGGAAGATCGAAAAAATTACTGCAGGGTATTATCTCCAACGAAAGGAAATCGCGGGAATGTATGAATCAGTTTAAAAATATATTTTTTTGACCTGAAAAATAAAACCTCTTACCTGAAAGGTAAGAGGTTAATGCAGTTGGGAGCTAACGAACGAAGGAGCCAAAAATCCCCACCCTTTCTCCGATGAAATATTCGAAATTATCATTCCCAATGCGTAAGGAATGTGTTACGAAATCTAAACCTAATTTGGAGCCCAAGGCTTCACCAAAAGAAAATGATAGAGGATTTTGACACCTTACAGGAATAAATATACAGCCAGGAATGCGTGCGAGGCAATAGCCAACCGCAAAACCCCTACAAACCGGGGGTTTCAAAAATGCCCGAAATAACTGTTTTTTGCCCTCATTAAGCGACATTTTTTTGTTCTGTAAACGAGCCCCACCCTCTCTGTGTGCTTGTGTGCACGGCAACTTCCGGTCCTCAAAAATTTCAATAAAAAGGATAACATGGTGGAAGAGGCTTTTTCAAAAAATTTCCGCCGCGTAGAAAAAAAATGAAAAATATGATGACTTATCTACGGAAAGCGATTGTTGTTTTTCTATGGCCGGTTCTCATTTAGAAGCAGACAGGGATGTGATTCGTGACCCATTTCCCCCGGATACTGGGGTTGTAATCGTTCTTTATTTAAAGATATATTTGATATTGTTTTGTTTATGTTTTTAGGCCAAACCACTAGTGAAGACAAATATTACCGTACTCGTCGCTGATGATCACCTGTTTATGCGAGAGAGTCTTAGAGCAATGCTTGAGAAAACTCAATTTGTAAAAAAAATCCATGAAGTAGAGAACGGTCAGAAAGCGCAGGAGCTACTTGCTCAACACAACATTGATGTCATCCTATTGGACATTCGGATGCCGCTGGTGGATGGATTTGAAGTGATCGACTACATAAATAAGCTAAAGCTATCGACTCGGATAATTGCCCTGACTGCTTTCGATGAAGAAGCGATGATCTTCAACCTGATGCGTATGGGCATACATGGAATTTTATTTAAGAAGACGACACACCAGCAGGAGATTTATACAGCCATAATAACTGTCCTTGAGGGGAAGCATTACTATAATGAAAAAGTAAACATCGTATTGCAGTCAAAACCCGACGGACTTCAGCATCCGCCGCGGATAAAGTTAACGGCACGCGAATTTGAAGTCATAGTCTTGCTGGGACGTGGTCTTAGCACGAAAGATATCGCAGAAAAACTTTTTTTGAGCGAACACACAATCGAAGGCTACCGGAAAGATATTTTGCGAAAGACAAACACAAAAAATACCAATGAGTTAATCCATTTTGCTCTGGGCAACGGAATAATATCATCTTAAAATTTATAAGACACCACAAACAACGTCCCTTTTGGAATTGCCTCTGTAGTAACGGTCGCTTTAATAATATCAGCGCGCTTTTGAATTCCAATCAATCCGCGTCCGGTATCACCCTTGCTTGTCATCGCGGCCCGCTCCTTGCCTACCCCATCGTCTTTGATTTCAACCTTTAGCTCCTTTTCAGACCAAAACATTTTGATGTAGATATTCCAGGCCAGTGAGTGCTTCATCGCGTTGCTTGTGATTTCTTGAATAATCCTGAACAAAACCAATTCAACTTCACTACTCAATCTTTTTACCTCACCCATTTCCAAAAATTCTATGTGGAAAGACCGAAGTTCCCTCAGCTGGTCGCACATTTTCCAGATTGCATGCGATAAGCCCTTCTCCTGAAACGTTTCCGGAGCCAGGTTCCAGATGATATTTTGAACCCGGTTGAGCAGGTCGTTAAGGTCGTGGTCGATTCTTAGCAGAAGGCTCTTATTTCTACTGGACAGCGTAGGCTCCAACCGCAGATTTCCCAGCGCCAGGCGAGTCCCTGCCAACAGCTGGGCAAGATCATCGTGAAGGTCATGCGCGATACGGGCCCGCTCTTCCTCCAGCATTTGCTGCTGTGCCTTGAGGACATTCTTGATTTCCTCGTTTTCTTTTGCAAGACCTTCTTCGCGCAATTGGCGACGGGCAGACTGGCTCATATACATGGCACCCAGCACCGCCAGGAATGCAACCATCGCTAAAATGATAAAAATATTATATTCCATTTACGCTAACGCTTGCTCATAGAAATGTACCTCTATCCCGATATCTTAAGAAACTTTTGACAATATTTTAAAATATTAAGCCGAACACGGGCCGTTTTCATGTGTTAAAATAAGATATTGGATAAAGTGTTCTAAATAAATGGAAGCGTTCTAAAATAAAAAAAGATATGGATAATTTTTTGGATCAGATTTACTATGGCAATACCGTACGTGTATATCTAATCTCGTTGGGAATTATCGTGGGAGGATCATTGCTTCTTAAATTATTTCGGGGAATGATCCTTACGCGACTGAAAAAGTGGGCAGACAATACAGAATCCAAGATTGATAATTTTGTCCTTGATACTGTTGAAAAATTTGCTATTCCTGCGCTCTATTTTGTCATTATATACCTTGGGCTCAATCTCCTTGCGCTCAGTGACGGTGTGCAAAAAGTGATTAACATCGCCGTTGCCGTTATCATTACTTATTTTTTGCTGCGCTTGATCTCCACAATAGCACTACAAGGACTTAAATCGTATGTAGGAAGGCAGGAACGTGGAGAAGAGAAAATAAAACAATTAGGCGGAATTATGTTGATCCTGAACGGGATCATCTGGATTATCGGGATTATCTTTTTATTTGACAATCTTGGATACGATGTAGGGACGATTATTGCAGGTTTGGGGATTGGAGGAATTGCAATTGCGCTCGCAGCACAGAATATTCTAGGAGACCTGTTTAACTACCTGGTAATTTTTTTTGACCAGCCTTTTGAAATTGGAGATTTCATTATTTTAGATGATAAGATGGGAACGGTTGAGTATATCGGTATCAAAACTACGCGTTTAAA
>DASUTP010000639.1:0-9457 GCA_036374515.1 Chryseolinea sp.
GACCCGAGGGAGATTTTTCTAGTGAAGAGCTTGCGCTAGCAGAGCATCTGGGATTTAAGAAGGTTGGTCTCGGACCATCTCGTCTGCGAACGGAGACTGCAGGGATCGCTGCTTGTCATATCCTGAATTTGGCAAACACGCCCTGATGCTTTACATTGTACCGTCAACCCGCGCAGCATGGTTTTAAATTACATATGGGTTTCTTTTTTTCTTATTGCTTTTGCAGTCGCCCTTGTAAAATTAATCGTCTTCAATGACACCACCGTCTTTCCTGCCATGCTACAATCTACGTTCGACATGGCTAAGACCGGATTTGAAATTTCGATCGGACTCGCCGGTGTAATGTCGCTTTGGCTGGGGCTGATGAAAATCGGAGAGAAAGGTGGAATGGTTCCGTTGCTGTCGCGCGTTGTTGGTCCTTTTTTTTCAAGACTGTTCCCGGAGATCCCCAAAAACCATCCTGCTACTGGTTCAATAATCATGAATTTCAGCGCCAATATTTTAGGATTGGACAATGCTGCAACGCCACTTGGATTAAAAGCCATGAATGAGCTGCAGGAAATTAATCCAGATAAAGACACCGCCTCCAACGCTCAGATCATGTTCCTTGTTTTAAATGCTTCGGGACTTACCGTCATTCCTATCTCAATCATGGCCGACCGTGCAATGCTTGGTTCAGCCAATCCGACCAGCATTTTCATTCCTACATTGATTGCAACCTTTTGCTCCACGTTTGTGGGGTTGCTATACATCTGCATCCGACAAAAAATTAATCTTTTTGATCCCGTTATCCTTGCTTACATCGTGGGCATGGTGATCTTCATCGCGGGCGTTGTATTTTATTTCTCCGGATTGACACCTGAACAGATACAGAAGCAGTCATCACTTTTTACCGGCATAATTATTTTTCTAATTATCGTTTCATTTATCGCTCTTGGATTGCGTAGGAAGATCCATGTCTTCGAGACTTTTATTGAGGGTGCAAAAGAAGGCTTTGCTACCTCTATCAAAATTATTCCTTTCCTTGTGGGAATCCTCGTAGGTATTGGGGTATTCCGGGCGTCGGGCGTGCTCACAAATATTGAACAAGGTATTGCATGGGGTCTCGCAGCCCTCGGATTGAATACCGACTTCGTTCCTGCTCTTCCTGTGGCGCTGTTAAAGCCACTGAGCGGACAAGGTGCCAGGTCGATGATGATCGAAATATCGAAGGTGTATGGCCCCGACTCATTTGTGGCGAATGTGGCCAGCATCTTTCGCGGATGCGCTGAAACAACTTTGTATTTACTGGCCTTGTACTTTGGATCTGTCGGTGTCCGCAACACCCGCTATGCTGTTACGGGGGGACTCATTGCAGATCTCGCAGGCGCGATTGCTGGAATTTTTGTCGGTTATTTATTTTTCCATTAGACGACGCTGGACTCCGTTCGCCGGGCACGATCTCTGCCTGCGGACTGGCTCTGAAACCTTCGGCAAATTTCACTGAAATTTGCAACATCTTGGTGAAGTTTTCGCGTTCGAACTGCCTTTGTCAGAGGTAACCGGTGAATCAAGTTTTTTTTAAGACTATCTCGCCTGTACATGGGAACTTATTCTATCATTCTGGCAAAAAAAGCACATTCGTTTGCGTAACTTATACATCAGAACTACATTGTTACCATGGAAAAGAAAGCCGATATTCAAAAGACTATTTACGATAACGCCAAGAGCCACTTTCTTGGAAACTTTCCCGACTCACTTCCTATAGAACAAGCGTATGTACACATTGGTATTTACCTGGGATGGATCATTGATTCAGGTCTGTATTCGGAATATTTTGAAGAAGAGGCTTCCAATCAAATTTTTCGCTTTAAACGCCGCGAAATTTCCTGTACAATCCTAAGTGAGATCTGGGACGGCTATCTGGGTTTCGAACTGTTCAGCAAACAAGGCAATATGTTCACGTATTATTACTACGGCGGCGGACTTTACCGGAATGACTACGATGAAATTTTAGTGAAAGCGCTTCCCTCCATTTACCATGTTACCGACAGTTGGGAAAACTATGAGAAGATGAAAGTGCGGATCGATATGCGTTACTCCGATTGGAGAAAACTTGTTGGCTCCTGACCTACTTTATCTTTCCATTTTTGTCAACAACACTCTGATCAGACTCACCGCGAAGCGTGAGCTCACCTGTCTCGGGCTTAAACAAAATTTCAATTGGTTTAAATTCCAGTAAGTAATTTGAACTCCACGCCAGTCCGTCGGAGCGATAGATCTTTGCAACCGTGGCGGCGATCTTATCGTTCTTAGTTTTTGCTTCATTGTAAAGCATGACAAAATACAACTGGCCGCCGGCATCAGAAAAGATCGATCCCTTTACAGAAGAAGAATCCGTCAACTCGAAATGACTTTTCTCAATGGGAAACAAAATTTTAACGTCGGATTTTCGCGAGGGCACGATTGTCGCGAAATATCCCGACACGTCGACTGAATCCTTATAATATAACCCCGCAGTATATTTTTCCTCTTCCAGTATCACGGGCCTGAACATCGACGATTTGGCTTCTGTTGTTGCCGGGATCGAATCTGGTCCGCTTACAATCCATCGCAGCGCCCTTTCCGCCTCTTCGGCCTCCGCATTCTTCTTTCGTTTTTCTCTATCCGAGTATTCCTTAAGCGCCTTGACGTAGCTCTTAAGAACAACTGTATTGCTGTACGTATTGGTGATGAAGTGTGTATAATTTTCAGCTTTGCGATCGATGTCTTCCGCTGTCAGCTTGGCAGCAATGCTGTCCAATTCACCCAGGTACTTGAACTCCTCGTCCAGCAATTCCAGGCGATAATGGATATCGGCGGAATCCCTGTAAGGCATGTGTTCCAGCAACGTAGAACGATACTCCAGGTCCGAGATCTTTAATGTAAACAGGTCCATCGGCAACGGGTCCGGATCGTATTTTTTCAGTTTTTCCATCAAGAGCTTGTCGATAAGGGTCGTGAGGTCATTTTTCACCGATACCGAATCTTTATTCAGCTTTTCCCGAAGCTTATTGATTTCCACATCGTACGACACCAGGAGATCGCGCATGGGTATAATATCTTTTTCGATCGCGACTTTTACTTTATCAGCGAATTTCTTATAGTTCCAAACTTCCACATCATCTAAAAAAAAGTTTGCCGGCGAAGCGCCATCGGCAGCATAATCGTTAATATCATTGAATGCTAGCGCCTGGTCGTAGCCCGTACGCCCGATGGTTGTTGAACTTGACCTGTAATTTTCAAATACTTTGACGCAGGAGTCGAATCTCACGGCTAACGCCGTCAATTTTTTCAGCAATTCTGCATCTGCCTGAAGGTAAAGCGATTTTTCTTCCGGATACTCATTTTTGATAGAAGTAAACAAGCTGGTAGACCGCCTGTACAACGTATCGGCTAATGAAAAGTAATGCTTTACCATTTTCACCCGGTCGATCCTTTCACGAAGCCCTTCGATCTTCTTTTCAAGGTCGAATTGGATGTCTGAAAGCTTTACCCCGAATTCTCCCGTGCGTAGGTCTCTCCTATTATACGCCTGATAGAACTCATCATTCCTCTTTACCTCCTTTTCGTTGATCGACTTATATGCCTTATCGTAAAAATAAATCGCAGAATCCATGTTGGCGATGGCCCTTTTTGTTTGTTTGAGCACATCGTCTTTCGCGGATTTTTCCTGGTAAATGACCCCCATGTAAAGATATGCGTTGGGATTATCGTCGGTTTCTTTTAAATACCGTTTCAAAAATGGCTCAGCTTCCTCGTATCGCTTTGTGTTGAGCAATCCGAAAATATCCTTATACTTCACCTTTTGCCCAAAAGACGCAGAAATGATGCATGACAGTAAAAAGAACTGGATCAACGAAATTTTTGTCATTATAGGGTCAGATTATCTTCCGAAATTAGTTAAAATTAGGAGATTAGCGTAACCAAACTCGATGGACTTCATTGACTGAAAAATGGTATCTATTAATCATAAACTCATTACCGCCTGGAAAGCCATAAGACCGTGGATCATTATGGTCGCTGTGCTGCTGGTATTGCGATATACCGGCATATTATCAGGGATCTCGTATGTCACCGGCAGCCTGCTCTTAAAAACCGGGGCAATGAATGCCGGTGTTGAAGCGCCCGTCGTTGCCAAGTCGTTTAACTATAATTTTAAGGTAAAGGACCTTGACGGCAACGTCATAGACTTCAAAACTTTTAAAGGCAAGACAATATTTCTAAATGTATGGGCAACCTGGTGCGGACCATGCCGCATCGAAATGCCTTCTATTCAAAAACTTTACGACAAAGTCAATAGGGACGAAATCGTTTTCATTATGTTGGCCGTTGACGACCGGAAAAGTTTCGACAAGGTGGTGAATTTCGTAAAAGAAAAGGAATATACGTTTCCCGTTTACGTTCCTCACGAGTTCCTTCCCGATCAGCTTATGGTGAGAACGATCCCAACAACCTTTGTTGTAAATTCACAGGGCAAGATCGCGACACAGGAAACCGGCGCGGCCAATTACGACACAGAAGAATTTAAAACATTCCTAGAGGGTTTGGCTACAAGTGCGGATTAGTTGAAAAAACTGTGGACACTGATGAAATGGCCGCACCATGTGAATCTTTAGAGTAGATTTTCAGTTTTAGTATGGAGTACTTTCCAAACTGGGCAGACCATATCGTGGCCTTCATTTTTTGCGTGCTCCTTCCTTTGCAGGCAATAAGACAAACCACAAAGCCTTATGGGATTGCCATTTACGATAGTCAACAGAAAAGGACCTTCTATTTTTCGACTTGTATTTCCCTTTTTATCATGGCAGCCATTATTCTTTCAGTATGGCTGTTATTCAAACGACCCCTGGCCGAGATAGGGCTTACTGCCGCAGTAGATATTCAATCAGCAAAATGGACCGTCATTGCTTTTGTAATACTTTACTCCATTGATTTCACTTATTCTTTAACACCTAAAAATATTGCTGCGGCAATACCGGAATGGGAAAAGCGAACGCCGTTCATGCCCACCAAAACGAAGGAGTTGCCGGCATATCTTGTGCTCTGCCTTTGTGCAGGGGTGTTCGAGGAAATAATCTACCGGGGGTATCTGATCACTTACTTTCGGTATTTACTTGATGTGTTTAAGTACCAGGAAACTTTATCGGTGGTTTTGTCAGCTCTTGTTTGTAGCATTTCTCATTTTTACCACAGCAAAAAAGACATCACTAAAGCTTTTATACTTTCAATACTATTCGGAATTATTGTCGTTCAATCAGGCTCCTTATTGATTGTTATGTTCATGCACTTTTTGAATAACTTGATCGGCGGATTGCTCACCATAAAGTATTTGAACGGAAAAGAGGTAAAAGCCTAGGAGTGACAATATCAACATCCGTTACGAAAAGGAATAATTTGTTTCAGTGTCAAATGAAAAGACAAATCAAATTTAAAGTTGAAGACGAGAATTCTTTGGAAAGGCTTACCGACAACTATTTTCTTGGCCTGGGATTCAAGAAGTTCGGCGAAACAAACCGCCCACTTACCTATAAGAAAGGGAGCGTGCTTTTAAATATGATAGCGTTTAACCCGTTGAATTGGAAAAGCACGGTGACGGTCACCTTAAAAGATCAATTTGTGGAGGCGGCCTTTGATATAAATTCCGTGGGGCAAATGGTCACTCCCAAAGAAGAAGAGCTGTGGGACGTGGTCGTCGAAAATTATAAGAAATCGGTTATTGGCAAGGCCGAGGTTAGCGCTAATATGAACCAAGTAAGGGAAACAAAAAAGGACAGTTGGAATTATGTGATGTGGGCAATTATAGGGGCGATCGTTTTTGGGGTACCGTTTGGATTTTTAGGGCGATTGGTTGAGGTTGAGAGGCTTGCTTCGATGGGCGCTGCAATTGGAGCAGTCGTTTTTGTAGCAATCAGAAAACAAATAAAAAACACCAAAAGGTCGCTGTAAGATTGCATCTCCGGAACAACACTGTCGCCGATAGCAGCAGTTTTATTTTTTGTTTGACACATTTGATCACAGGATGCCCAATTGATAATTCGCAGGATTGCGTGGAGATTTAGCTAAGTTTACGGATTCGAACATACACCTGCGTGGTGTAATATTGTGGCGACTATCGTGAAATGAAGTGCTTACCCGAATATATATATATCAAGAACGTTGCCTTGCTCTCAAACCATTTACAAAAACATGAAGACATTGCTCTTTTTCCTTTTTTATCCTTCCATTTTATTTGCTCAGGTTGACAGTACGGACATCATCGTAAAGCGCCTGATGGATGAGCAAAAAATAATTGGCCTGTCGCTGGCCGTTGTAAAAAATGGACAAGCAGTCATTAACAGAGCATATGGATTAGCCGATGTCGAATTAAATGTGACTCTTACGTCCGAAACGGTGATCAAATTGGGTTCCGTCAGCAAGCAGTTTGTTTCGACCGCCATTATGGAATTGGCAGAGGACGGCCTGCTAAGTATCGAGGATCCTGTGCACAAGTTTTTCCCTGACGCACCTGAATCATGGCGTTCCATTCGGGTAAAAAATCTGCTTTCGCATAGCTCTGGGTTGCAAAGGGAAGGTTCTGCTTTTGATCTTTCCAAAAAACAACCAGATCTCGATATCATCAGGTCAGCGTACATCCAACCACTCGATTTCAAGACAGGCGAAAAATACCAATACAGTAATCTCGCCTATTACATATTAGCCGAAATAATAACGCAGGTGAGTGGGATGCCTTGGCAAAATTTTATCCATCAAACATTGTTTGTGCCTGCAGGGATGCAGAATAGTTATATTACCGACTTTTATGCTATTATACCTAACCGCGCTAGTGGCTATACCTATCGGAACGATACCCTTGTAAACGCGCAAACCATGTATGCGATAAGACCAAGCGGCGGGTTTCAGTCGACGACTTCTGATATGATCAAATGGGAAAAGATTCTTCTAGAAAAGAAGATCATCCTTAAAAAAGACAATTGGGAACGCCTGTGGCAACCCTATACTAAAATGTCAGCTGAGAGTGAGTCAAAAGCGTACTATGGCTTTGGATGGGCAATTGATGAATATAAGGGTCATAAAATAATCGTACACGGCGGGTCAACGCCAGGCTTCAAGTCTGTCTATATGCGTTTCTTAGAAGACAAACTTTCAATTATTGTCCTTTGTAATACTTACGAAGCAAATCCACACAGCATTGGATTCGCCCTTGCTGAACATTATTTCAGGAACCGATAGCTTCACAAAAGGAAGCCATAGTCTTAAATTGCTTAGGGGTTATTATTAAACTTGCGGGCGCCGGATGTCTCCGTAGGAAATTCTAAAGCCTGCTGTTGGCTTTGATTAACCACACGCCAACGTTGTGAATGCAGCGTAACGTCTGCACTTCGAATCTGTGCATAGTCACCGACGTTAGTGTAGTTCATTCTGTACTGTCATGGCGATTAACAGTGGTGTTATGACTGGCTTGTTATTTGCTCGACAACATCCATACATGCGCGTTATCCTGATCTTCTACCGGAATTTTTTGTGGCCCGCCATTGGCATCAGCCTCTTTGCATGTTGGCTTATATGGATGTCTGGTTCGTGGCACTTTATAGCAGCATCATTTTGGATGAAAGTGGTAACCAATCTATTCCTTGGCTTGTCCATTCACATCTTTAGTCCAAACCAACTGCCTTTTTTCAACAATTTGGGATATAATACAATCATATTATATACTTATACTTTTCTCTTTGACATGATGCTGTGGCTTCTGCTTTCATGGGTGACAATCGAAATTTTGTTATGAGGAGCGTTCTTGAGTTCGATAGCGTGGACTTGAGTTTTAGCGGACGGATAATCCTATCCGGTATTTACATGCTCTGCCAACAAGGTGAAGTTGTGGGGCTTCTTGGCAGAAACGGCTCAGGAAAATCGTCGCTGATGAAGGTCGTCTTCGGCAGCCTGAAAGCGCAGCATAAATCGATTAGGGTTAATGGTGTTTCCCTGCAGGGTGACTATTTAAAGAAAAGAATTATTGCGTACCTGCCTCAAGGAAAGCTCATCCCGTCTCATATTTCACTGCGAACTGCCTTCAGCCTTTTCAATGTTGATATCGATGAAATTAATTCTCTTATTCCCGAAGTAAAGGATCTTATTTCCCTAAGACCCAGTCAACTGTCAGGGGGGTCGTTACGCTTGATCGAGACGCTGTTGATTCTCTTTTCGCCCTCCCCTTTCAGCATTCTTGACGAACCATTTTCCGGCTTGATGCCCGTGCACGTCGAAACACTGAAAACTATAATTGGAAATCTGAAAAACAGAAAAGGCATCATCATCTCCGACCATATGCACCGGCATGTAACCGAGTTGTCAGATAGACTTTACCTGCTCTCGAATGGAAAAACCTATGAAATAAAAGCGCATGACCGCCTTGTGGAATTAGGATATCTTAACTCATTGTAACAAATCGCGCTCCGCGCGACCAAATATCAAAGTTGCTGTTACATTTGCCTGGAATTTCTAATTTCACCTGAACATATGGCGGTAGCATCTTTTGAGAAGGGCACGCAGGTTGGCCACACTAGCAAAGAAATACTAGCCTGAATGAGCAACACAGAAAGTCTGGAGTCACCTGGCAAGTTTTTTACAAAATCGGCTTCCGGCATAAGCTATTTTAGAAATAGTAGCTACTTCTTCGAAATTTGAAACGCGGAGAAATCGCGGAGCGTTCTGACGAATAAAGTATATAGAGTACGCAATACCATAGCCAACAAATGGAGACCATGGAGTCCCGCCAAGCGGGAGGTTGAAAGCTCTTCGTAGCAAAAAGGAATAGAAACTCCCTCTGAATTGACCTCCCTGTCTTTCCCTCTGTATTTTTCTCTCTGCGTTAAAAAAAATTGGCTTGACAAACTATTTTAGAAACAGTAGCTACTTGCCTGAAATTTTTACGCGGAGTCATAAGAAATTTGCCAAAGATCTTAAAGCTATGGGTTTTATAAAATCACATTTAACGATCATGGTGGAAAACACAGTTCCTGAGCCTTTGCAAAACAGTGGAGTGCGATCATCAGCGAAATACATCCAACCTATTTGAAATCGAGATCATTGACACTGTGCCCCTTTAATAGTCTCTCAAGGACGCTCGTCCAGACACTTATACGATCAGATTTACGGGCGAAACGCCTCGTTGAATTTAAAGCCGAACCAGAAAAACAAACTAAGCCCACGCAGGATAAAGTTTAACGCCGCAAATCTTGAAAACAACTTAGGAAACTTAGAAACTTTTCGTCACAGCTTCCATCCGTTGCGCTATTTGCTCCTTTTTTTTGCTTTTTATTTTTCTAACTTGACCCTTCGTCCTCAATTCTAATTTTATGAAACCAATTGTCCAGATTTCACTCGACCTCATCGACCTGGAAGAAGCCCTCAGCACAGCGTCACTAGCCATTCGTGCTGG
>DASUTP010000640.1:0-9090 GCA_036374515.1 Chryseolinea sp.
ATGTTCTGAGCCGTTCAGCCCGCGCAGCGGCGTTTACGATATTTTTTGAAAGTTTCAGGGAAGGAGGTCTTACATCAAACTTGTTTGCCGTTTTTTCAAAAAAGTTCTTGAAGGAAATATTTCCCGCGTTGGCGATAAAACGCTCGGCTTCAAAATTACTTTCAAGAAGCTGATAGGCGCAGGAGGCAACATCCCTTACGTCGACATAATTTAAAAATGCGTCGATGTAAAATGGTCTTTGATTCCATGCGTATCTGAAAAGTTTAGCGCTGCTTTTGTTCCAGTCGGCAGGTGCTAAAATTACAGAAGGGTTTAGTATAACAGTCTTTAGTCCTTCCTCCTGACCCCGGAATACTTCCAACTCCGCTTTGTATTTCGAGTTGGCGTATACGCTGTTCATGGGATTTTCTATCCACTTGTTATCTTCCCTGATCAGTTGCTGTTCCTTTTGTCGTCCGAGCGCAGCTACCGAGCTGATGTGTACAAGCCGTTTTATATTTTGGCTGAAACAAGCGTTCACGATATTCCGGGTTCCGATCGCATTGATCTCCAGAACTTCGTTCGCACGACGTGGATTGAAAGAGACCATCGCCGCTGAATGGATCACTTGGGTGCATCCTTCCAACGCATCGTTTAGCGTCAGCGGATTTAAAACATCGGCAGTACGCCACTGAATTTTGTCGGTGACGTCGTCAAGCAGCGAAGTGTCGCTTCCGTCGCGTTTGATCGCAGCAAATGATTTTCCCTCCTGTATGAGCTTTCGGATTATAAAACTGCCCAGAAGACCATTTGCCCCGGTTACTGCTATCATTACGTTTCTGGATTTAATTTTCCTGAAACGTACGCGCTAAATTCGAAAATGTCAAAGGGAATTGTTGAGAAGAGGCAGTTCAAGCGCTTTTTGGAAATACTTCATCTGCTGTGCCTCCTCTACCAACTTAACATGCTGGTAGTGATGACAGTCGCTTCCCAATAAATGTACCCAACCTCTGTCGATCAATTTATTGGCTGTCGATTGAACAATTTTTGAATAATGGCCGGTGATCGAACTGATGTTCATCTGAAATAGCACGCCACGGTCGAGCAGATCTTTTGCTTTTTCGATGTTACCCTGAATGTAGGCGTACCGTTCGGGATGTGCCAGTATCGGCTTATAACCTTTGGTGGTTGCCAGGAAAATAAAATCTTTTAAGTTGAAGGGCTCATTCAAAAAATTCGTTTCGAAGAGCAGATAATTTTTTCCAAATGTTAGCATGCGCTGATTTTCCTCCACCATGCTAAAAACATTTTCATCCAGATAATATTCAGCCGCCGCCTGAATTTCCATTTCCACGTGTTGATTTTTAAGATATGTCTGAAGCTTCGCCAAGCGGGCAAGAATCCTTTCCGTGGTGTTTCGATACGTATCGCTCATTACGTGAGGAGACGTGATCAATTTTTTATACCCGATTTTTTGAAAATGTAGAATAATATCTTCCGACTCCTCGTACGTTTGAACGCCATCATCTAACCCAGGAAGAAGATGTGAGTGAATGTCAACGGTTAATGCCTTGACAGATTTTGTTTCTTTTTTTGACCAATTAAACACTATACTTAGATAAACTTTTGAAACCAATTTTTGTTCACCGGATCTTCGTAATAACCGTAACCATACCGCTGTTCTCCTCTCGACGGTAACGCATTGAGCACTGTTGTAATATTGGAAAACTTATTTATGTTCATAATCCGTTGCAAATTATAAACAAATGATTTTTTAGAATAATCTGCTCTGAAAATATATATCGAAATATCGGCTTGTTTCATTGCCATGATACCATCTGTAACTAACCCAACGGGTGGTGTATCCAGAATAATATAATCATAACTTTTTTTCAGGTCGTTGAGCAGGCCGCTGAACTCGCCATTTAACAATAATTCGGATGGATTTGGCGGATGGGGGCCGGAGGGGATATAGTCAAAGTTCGGCAAACCTGTTCTTGTCAGACACTGCTTCCAGGAATCTTTACCGATCAACACGGTACTTACGCCCTTGGATTTATCTCCAACCTCGGCGGGAGTGTTCACCTTCGGCTTGCGCATGTCAAGGTCGAGCAGAACAACTTTTTTATTGGAGACTGCCATTACCGCACCAAGGTTCATGGCTATAAATGATTTGCCTTCGCCCGACACTGTCGAGGATACTGCAATAATTTTCTGACTTGAGTTTACTTTAAAGAAATCAAGGTTTGTGCGCAGGGTTTTAATAGATTCACTGACCATCGACTTCGGATGATCCAACACATATAGACCAACGTTCGTGGAATATCGTGTTGAAGGCACCACTCCCAGTACAGGAACGTTCGTCATCTTTTCGAGTTCCGTTATGCCGGAGATCCGGTTATTAAGAAGATAGACGACACCTATAAAAAATAAATTTAAAATTACACTCAGCACAAAGCCGATGCCGGCGATCATCATCTTGTTGGGGGAAATAGGATACGTGGGGAAGGTGGCCGGCGAAAGGATCTTAAAGTCCTGGATGCTGCCTGCCTGGGCTATTTCGAATTCGGATTTTGATTGCATCAGCGACAGATAAAATTGCTCGTACAATTTATAAAATCGCAAATTTTTCGAGAACTGCGTGCTCTTATCTGGAATGTTGGCGAATTCGGCTTCAAGTCTTTGTTTTCTTTTGTTGGCGTCTTCCAGGTTTTTTAGCGCGGCGTCGCGCAATGCTGTGAGTTGTCCAACGGTTTTTTGTTTCAGGGCATCAACGTCTTTTTGCTTCTGACGATAGGCAAAAGTGATTTCACTGTGTGAAAGCTTTATCTTCTCCAATTGCAGGTAGAATTGTTCGAGATTTTCAAGGTCTTTGGCAGTCGAGGGAGGAAGGGACTGTCGCTGAGAGAAGGAAATCAGGAAATTTTCATTGTTTAAGCTCGTCAGCAGCGCATCAATTTCATTTACGCGCTTCGTTAAGACGTAACGCTGCGAATCGATCATGTTGATGGACGCAACTGTTCTTTTCAGATCTTCATCCAGGTTGTTGGATTTATTTTGCAGTGTAAAGTTTTCAAAATAATTTTCGTAATCCTCCATCCTCGTTTCAATGGTGACCAATTCCGCGGAGACCCAGTCGATCTTTTGTTTGTTGGCCAGATTTTTTTGTTGATTGCTGTATTGAAGATACAGCGTGTCAATCTTACTGAGTATATCCTGCGCCTTGTAAGGATTGTGTCCCTTAAAGGCAATACGAATTGTATTCGCGTTAAAATTAAGAGGCTCCGCCGTTAGGTTTGACAACAGGTAGTCAAGGAGGTGGTCGCGGCTATTGATAATAAAAAAATATCCAACTTCATCTCCCTTCAGGAAATTCTCATTTTTGGTGATTGTCAGCGTCACGCCGTGAATGTCAATAGGGGTATTATATTTTCCTTTGATCTCTTCTCCCTCGTTTCCGACAGTTAATGTGAAAGACCCACTCTTATCGACGTCTACATAAATGGGAACGTTATATAGGCTCTTTGCGCTCGCCCCATAATCTACATAAAACGGCACACTTTGATAAAGCTCTTCATTCAATACCCGTCCGATACTGTAATAACTAACGTCCAGGTTTGCTGAATCGAGCACCCTGCTTAAGAAGAGTCTGGATTGGATAATTTCGATTTCGCCGGAAATCAAATTTAGATTTTGGTCTTCAACAGCGCTCTTTATACCGAATTCGGTTGCTTCCTGCTTTACGTCGAGTTTAAGTTCGGAAGATGATTCGTATAGGTTCTTTGTATACCTAACGAAAAGGTAAGCGGTAAAATTAACCACAAAGAATATGATCAGGATCCATACCCAATTATTCCGGACGGCAATCTTAAGTTTGTTAAAATCGATGCCCTCTGCCGCGGATTGATTTTGTGTATGGTTGGGATTTTCCAAGGCGTTTAATTATAGGGTAGTAATTACTACAATCAGCGTCGTCAATGTTGTTATGATGCTGAGGATAGGACCATATTCCCGGATACCCTCGCTGAAGGGTCTTCTGATAGGCTCCACGTACACCACATCTCCCGACTGGATCGGGATATTGTTTTTCAAGTAGCCGTCGAAAGTGCTGAGGTCGGCCACGTATACCTTATCGCCGCGCAAGACCCGGATGTTCTGCGCTTTCGCGTCGTTTGTCAACCCCTTTGCCAGCGCTAATACTTCAACGAGGTGCATGTTTTCATTTGTGAGCGGAATTACCTGCCCGCCCGGGGCTCCTAAAACTATCACCCGTTTATTGATGTAACGAAGCACCACGTATGCGTCTGTATAATATTTTGCGAATGCCTCCTGCAGAACTTCTTCGGCCTGCCTGATGGTAAGTCCTTCTAATTTCACCTCGCCGATCATGGGAAACTTTGCAATGCCGTTCACATCAATTTCATACACTGGGCCAACCGTTTCAGCGCCTCCATTGTCCTCATTCGCTCCTGACTGAAAATCCGGATCGACAATCTTTTCGCCTTTATTCGTATATACCTCAGCTTCCAGCTGATCATAACGTTGAATGCTGTAATTCTTTTCGGCTGTTTCCATTTGCTGTTTCAAGACAGATCCTTCCGGAACCTGGAACATGATATTCTGCTTGTACGAAGCGCACGAGGAGAAGAATAGGCCTAAATACAAATAGAATATTCCGCTGTGAAAAAAAGTGTTTTTCAACGTTTAAAAAATTAATTTCTTATACTACGAAATTAGCGAATTCTCCAGTAAGGCTGCTAACGATGGCAATTCCGAATCCTTGGCGGAAATGATCGGATTTTCCACTGTCCAATCTATTTTTAGCGCTGGGTCATTCCATCTGATCCCAGATTCCGATTGCTTATCGTAAACGTTAGAACATTTATAAAAAAATATGGAATCTTCCAGCGCAGCAAAGCCGTGAGCAAACCCTTCCGGTACCAAAAGCATATTACGTTTACTGCTTTCCAATACGCAGCTGTACGTCTGTTTAAAGGTTGGGGATGTTGGCCGGAGGTCAACGACCACGTCAAGTACCTTACCCGTTAAAGCGGTGACCAGTTTAGCCTGGGCATAGGGCGGGTGTTGAAAATGAAGTCCCCGGACTACGCCTTTTTTTGAAAATGATTGGTTCTCCTGGACAAACGAATAATGCAGGTTGTTTTTCGCGAAGGTTTCTTCTTTATAAAACTCATAAAACCAACCTCTTTCATCGACGAAAACATCCGGGAATATTTCTATCAAGCCTTCGAAGCTTGTAGTTTTTATCTGCATGGTCTTTACTGCTCCGTTAGGAGGCTTGCTTTAGTTGAACTAAAGCGGCAAGATACTTATTTATCACAAGAGATTCATCATATTCCGCTTCCATCTTCGCGCGGCCATTTGTACCAAATTCTTTCAGTTTGTCGTCGCTCAAGCCTGCCATCACTTTCATTTTATCTGCCAGGTCGTCTACGTCCTTTAGCTTGCACAGAAAACCATTGCGATTGTGCTCGACAACGTTATTACATCCCGGAACATCAGTGGCAATTATCGGTTTTGACGAGCTTGCGGCTTCAAGCAATGTGCGTGGTGTACCTTCCCGGTAGGAGGGGAGTACAACGCAGTCTGCATTGTTTATGAATTCGCGAACATCCTGTGTGGTGCCGAGGTACTCGATGGTTCCTGAGTTGATCCATTCTTCAATAAGATTAACCCTGATGCCTCTTTTGTGCAACGGGTCCAGGGCTCCCAGCACCTGAAAATGTGCATCCACACCGTTGGAACGGAGCTTTTTGACCGCCTCTATAAATTCAAGAATGCCTTTGTCAGTGATAAGCCTCGAAATTAACAAGAAGGTAAACTTCTTATTTCGTTTGAATTCCGTGGGTTGGAATTTTGTTAAATCGATACCCGAACCGGGTAGGGTGTCCGTAGCGTCAACCGAAACTAATTTCTTATCGACAAAGAGTTTTTGATCATCGGGGTTTTGAAAAAATACCTTATTGGCGAATTTGAAGCTTATGCGGTACAGAAAAATAGCTACAGCCGAAATCAAATTGTCTTTCAAAAAAACAGTGCCGAGTCCGCAAACGTTATTGATCACCGGGATACCCAAAAGCGCTGCGGCGATCGTGCCATAGACATTAGGTTTTATAGTGTAATGAAGGATGACGTCAGGCTTAACACGACGATAGATCGTAAACAATTCCAGGATCAGCGCGGAATCTTTTAGAGGGTTTGCCCCCCGGCTATCCATTTTCACTCTGTGGTGAATGCACCCGGCTTCGCGGAGGAAGGGAGTGAAAGTGTCTTCTGGAGCAATGGTATGTACCTCATACCCCTGTTTCAGCAAGCTTTTGATAAAATTCATCCTGAAATTATAAATATTCCAGGATGTGTTAAGGACAATAGCAATTCTCATGGGCTCGGGTGAGAATTCTGAAGCGATAACCGAAAAAAATCCAAAAAATTCGGTCTACTGCAGATTACTCAGTTTAAATACAAATGGGAGCAAGTTTGTAACTCCGTAAAAACCTTTAAAAAATATGCGTTATGTTTGAAAAAAATTGTGTTTTAGAAGAAAGCATAACGGCAATGCAGTACCAAGATAATAAAGCTATTTTAATTGCGTTGGGTACCCCCCGAAGCAGCGTAGAGACTCAGGAGCATTTGGATGAATTATCTTTCCTTGCCGAGACAGTGGGTATCCATACCATTCAACAATTCGTTCAAAATCTTACACACCCGGATGCGCGGTTTTTTGTCGGAAAGGGCAAGCTCTCAGAGATACACGATTTTGTAGTAGCAAATAAAGTCACCAATGTAATATTTGATGATGATCTCTCTCCGTCGCAGCTGCGAAATCTGGAAAAGGAGTTCAATCCCAAGGATAGCGAAGCTCCCAAGGTGCGGATCTATGACCGAAGCCTTCTGATCCTGGATATTTTTCTCTGGCGGGCGCAAACCGCCCAGGCCAGGACGCAGGTTGAATTGGCACGGAACCAGTATTTGTTGCCGAGACTGACCCGCATGTGGACTCACCTGGAGCGGCAGCGGGGTGGTACAGGCACGCGTGGGGGCGCGGGTGAACGAGAGTTGGAAACTGACAGGCGAAATATCAGGAACCAGATCGATGTGCTCAAAGAGAAATTAAAAAAGATAGAAAAGCAGCGCGTCACCCAGAGAAAGTCCAGGGGTAACGTTGTAAGGGTTGCCCTTGTCGGATATACCAATGTCGGAAAATCCACGCTCATGAATTTGTTGTCCGGCTCGGGAGTGCTCGCGGAAAACAAGCTGTTTGCCACCGTAGACGCAACAGTTCGTAAAGTCACGTTTGGCAATATTCCTTTCTTGCTTTCGGACACCGTTGGTTTTATCCGCAAACTTCCCCATCACCTGATTGAATCTTTCAAGTCGACACTGGACGAAGTGCGCGAAGCGGATATTCTGCTGCATGTGGTAGACCTTGCCCATCCGTTTCACGACAATCAGATTGAAGTCGTCACTAAAACCCTGGAAGAGATTGGCGCTGCCAACATCCCCACGATCCTGATTTTGAACAAAGTCGATCTCTATAAAAAAGAAAATGAGATACATCAGGAAGAGATGATCGGATACTATCGCCAGATGGGGTACGAAAAAGTAATTTTTGTTTCTGCAGCTACGGGTGAAAACATCGTTGCATTGAAACAACTCATCTTTGAAGAGGTAAAGCGCAAGCACATCCAGCTTTATCCTAACTATCTGAAAGAGGGTGGGTATGAGTTTTCCCCCTGGCCAAAGGAATAAAACGCTTTTAATCCAGGCCGATCATCATGAAAGCTCCCCAGTAGATTGGATCGGGGTAATCAGACCTGAGTTCCTTTTTTGCTTCAACAAAGCTTTGGCGCAAGTTGCCGGAGTTGAGCCATTTCTGGTAGAAGATCAGCATCAGCTTTTGCGTAGCATCGTCGTCGACCTTGAACATGCTCATGATTAATACCTTTGCGCCTGCCACAAGAAATGCCCGCTGCAAACCATATACACCTTCACCGGCTTCCAGGTCGCCGAGCCCGGTCTCGCAGGCGCTTAAAACTACAAGATCAGTTTTGTCGAGATTCAGGTTCATGGCTTCATAAGCTGTCAGGATCCCGTTTTCCATGTTATAGTTAAATTCTGTTTTCTCCATCAAGTCTCCCGCTCCTTTCAAAAGTAATCCCGTACGCATAAGCGGATTTTGATTTAATGATGCTTCATTCAGCTGCAATTCATCCTCCAGTGTTAACTGCGCGGTGGGCTTGTAAAAACCATGGGTGGCGATGTGAAAGATCTTGGGATTGCTCACCTGCTTTACATTTTCCTCCGACGCAGAATTTTCCACAAACTCTGCCGTTATCCAGCCTTTCTGTTTAAGCATGAACTGAACCTGGTTCACTTCCTTTTCTGTGCCGGGCAAAGATGATACAGTTTTGCTGGCGGAAGCTGTGAGGTAAAATGTCGGATTCCCGAACATCGAAGCTGTGTTTTCAGGCAAGCTTAATTTCCCGCTGGTTTTTCGCAGATACATATCCTTTGTGTTGCTCACCAGCACAATATTTGCGTTGTCTATTATGTATTTGCCATCCGGCGTTGGTATAGCCTCCAGGTTGATTTGATTATAAATTCCGTCTGCGGAAAGATAGATTGTTGCCGCCTGGCCAATTTCGTTCTGTATCGGTTCCCAGAAGATACGGTATGAAATGTCATCACGGATCCTCCCGGTGATTGCATTCCTGTAGAATTTAAAAAAGCGTGTCTCCATCTTCTTTCCATCTTTCAGAAGGATCGCCTTCGGCTTGTTCGTGTTAGCCCTCAGGTAAAGACCTGCGTAAATCACGGAGTCCGTGAAATCATGATTGAAATGCCTATAGCGAACCATTTCGATCGCGACTTCATTTTCCTTCAATGACTTTCGAACGTCGTCGAAAGTGATGCGTTTCGTTTCAAAGTTCTGTCCGAAAATTTCCGAGCGCTGACTCAAATTCTTCTCAAGACGTTCAACTTCCTGCTGCAAAGCGGCCGGTTCGATTTTATTTTCCACCAGCTGCGTAGGACTCATTGAAAGTGCCACCGTCAGCATTTCTTTCTTTTGCAGCCAAAGCTTGTACGCTC